>JAHDBT010000244.1:9211-10429 GCA_020630215.1 Bacteroidota bacterium | reverse complement strand
TAATAAATAAAAAACGTCCCTAAATTAATTTATCCCTATGAAAAAATTAACATTTATATTTATTCTCTTCCTAATAACTCACCAAATAACTGCCCAAGATACGTTTTCCATTATTGCTGCCGACCCTGCTACGGGCGAGGTAGGGGCCGCAGGTGCAAGTTGTGTAGATGGTATTGCCTCCTTTGGCGGCATTAAATTATTAAACGACATTATTCCAGGCAAGGGCGGTGTGAATGCACAAGCCTATGTTTGTTTAAACCCACATATCAACCTCGAATTAGGGATTCAGCAAATGGAGGCAGGACTTTCGCCTTCGGAAATAATTGATTGGTTGATACTAAACGATGGCTGCAACTCCCAAAGCTTTAACCCTGCCTACCGACAATACGGAATTGTAGATTTTGATGAAGACATGAACGTACGTACAGCCGCACATACAGGCGAAAGTGCCGACGATTACAAAAACCATATTACAGGTGCAACCTATGCCATACAAGGCAATATTTTACTAGGACAAGAAGTACTCGATGAAATGGAAAATGGCTTTAACAACACCAACGGTTCCCTAGCCGAAAAACTAATGGGTGCCATGCAAGGAGCCAATATCCCTGGAGCCGACCAACGCTGTTTAGCTCGTGGCACGTCCTCTACATCTGCCTTCCTCAGAGTGGTAAAACCGACTGATACACCTGGCAATCCTTTCCTAGAATTAGATGTACTAGAAATGCCCTTCGGCGAAGAACCCATCGACTCCCTACAAATCTTATTCGACGAATGGTTTGCCACAACCCCCATCCCAAGCATTAAAAACAAACCCCAACTAACAATTGCCCAAAACCCTGCTGGCCAGCACCTACAATTTAAAGCCAATGATTTAGTGCTAAAACAAATATACATTTACAATATTAAAGGGCAGATTGTTAAAGAAGCAACCCAAAAAGATTTAGGAAATACGCCCCTCGATATTTCGGCATTGGCAAGTGGCGTTTATTTGGTGAAGGTTTTGGTTGGTAATGGGGAGGATGTGGTGTTGAGGTTTGTGAAGGAATAGGTGTTGTTTTTGGGGGAGCTGCTCCCACATTGTCTGAATTTGGATGGACGGGATGTATGGATTTTTTGGATGCTCAATTTTAATAACCAAATGGTTAATGACCAATTATCAAAAATTCTAAATTCTCGATTCTAAATTCTAAATGAAAAAATATCAAATGTCACATT
>JAHDBT010000244.1:5854-9111 GCA_020630215.1 Bacteroidota bacterium | reverse complement strand
AAATTCTAAATTCTCGATTCTAAATTCTAAATGAAAAAATATCAAATGTCACATTTCAAAAATAAAAAATCAAACCTCTCCATTCAGCATATCAAAAATTCTAAATTCTCGATTCTAAATTCTAAATGAGTTCCCCTCCCAACATCCGCATAGCAAAAATTTTAACTGCTAAATTTTAAATCAATCATCCATATTGTTCCCAATAATTTTGTATCTTGCTGATAAAAAAAATCATGATAGCCAATTTAGATAATGAAGTGCATTTTAAACATGTTTTTACCGATGTAGAAGTATTTAGCGCATTTACTAAAGATGTGCTTGGAATAGAATTGAATATTGATAAAGTAGAAACAGAAAAAGTATTGCCTAGTAAAGTAAGTGCCATCAAATTTAGAATGGACTTGTTTGCAGAAGATAATGATAGAAGAACAATTGTTGAAATACAAAAAATAGATTACGATTATTCTTATGATAGATTTGCTCATTACTTCCTAGCAAATCTGGTAGATATGCAAAGGAGTAGCAAAGATTATTCGTTTGATAAAGAGGTGTATGTAATTGTGGTGATAACAAGTGCTTACCGAATTAGTGAATTGAATGGCAAACCCATTAAAGATGATGTACTCATTACCAATATTAATCCAAGAAATTTAAAAGGACATGAACGGCAAATGACCAATCATGAAATGGTTATTTTAAATACAACTTATGTTGATGAAGATACCCCAAAAGATATTAAAGATTGGATGGACTTGATAAAAGAATCAATGGTTAATCCAGAAAATCCTCAAATAAATACCAACAAACCAAGTATCTTAAAAGCCGCCAAACTAGCAGAAATAAATAACCTAAGCCCCGAACAATTAGCCGATGCTAAAGAAATGGAAATGCGAAAAGCTACCATTGCATTAATAGAGGATACTGCCCGAAAAAAAGTAGAAACAAAAATGAATGAAAAAATGGAAGCGGTAATAAAAGAATCAAAAAATGCAATAAAAAAATCAGAAGAAAAAATGAATCATGCAATAAAAAAAGCATTACAAAGAGGAAACCTGAGTATCGAAGAAATTGCAGCAGATTTTGAAGTTACCGTCGAATATGTTAATCAATTAAAAAAGAACCTTTAATTCGGCAATTGCAAGTAGGGTTTATTTGCTTAACGCTTTGGTAAATAATGGCGAGGAAGTAATATTGAAATTTATGAAGAAATAATTGCATAATTTAAAATAAACACCTATCATGCAACATGATTACAGGCACACTAAAATCGCAAGTAGATAAAATATGGGACGCTTTCTGGACAGGAGGCATTTCCAACCCCATTTCCGTTATTGAACAGTTTACTTACCTCTTATTTATTAGGCGACTCGACGAACGGCAACTGCTAGAAGATAAACAGGTTACCAAAGCTAAACTAATGGGCATTAGCCTAGATAAACAAAATAGCATTTTTACGCCCCAACAAAAAGCTTTGCGATGGAGTTCTTTTAAAAATAAAGAACCCGAAACCATGTTTGAACTCTTTACCAACCCCAATGCAAGCGGCAGCAATATGACCGTTTTCGACCACATGAAACAGGTAGGCAACTCCGCAGGCGTGTTTGCAGCGTTTATGAGTAAAGCTACCTTTATTATCGCTACGCCCCGACTACTTGACCAGGTTGTACAATTGATTGATAAAATTGACATGAACGACCGGGATACGAAGGGCGATTTGTACGAGTACATGCTCTCTAAAATTGCGTCGGCTGGTACGAATGGGCAGTTTAGAACGCCTAGACATATTATTAAACTCATGGTGGATATGGCGCAACCCAAAAAGGAGGATCTTATTTGTGATCCTGCTTCGGGAACGGCGGGTTTTTTGGTGGCTGCAGGCGAGTACTTTAGGAGCGATGAGCGCAAGGATTTATTTTTGGATAAAGATTTTAGAGAACACTTTAACAACCAAATGTTTAATGGTATTGAAATAGACAATACCATGATTAGAATTGGTGCCATGAACCTACAATTGCATGGCATTGAAAACCCCAACTTAATTAAAAATGATGCCTTAAGCAAAAGTGCTGGCGATATTAGAGATGCCTACACCCTCATTTTAGCCAACCCGCCCTTTAAAGGCAGCCTCGATTATAATGCCGTAGAAGAATCGGTTTTAAAAACGGTGAAATCTAAAAAAACAGAATTGCTCTTTTTAGGACTCATGCTACGCATGTTACAAACTGGCGGACGCTGTGCCGTAATTGTACCCGATGGCGTGCTGTTTGGCAGCTCCAAAGCACACAAACAAATACGACAAACCATTATCGAAAAACACAAACTCGATGCCGTAATTTCGATGCCTAGTGGCGTGTTTAAACCCTACGCAGGCGTAAGCACCGCCATCCTATTTTTCACAAAAACAGGCACCGGCGGCACCAACAATGTTTGGTACTACGACATGAAAGCCGACGGCTACAGCCTAGACGATAAACGCAACCCAATTAAAAACAACGATATTCCCGACATCCTAAACCGATACCAAAACCTAGCCGCCGAAACCAAACGTGCTAGAACCGAACAAAGCTTTTTAGTACCCTTCGAGGAAATTAAAAACAACGATTGGGATTTATCTATTAACCGCTACAAAGAAATTGTGTACGAGGAAATTGAATACGCTGCGCCTGCCGAAATTATTAAAGATATTGAATTGCTAGATTTAGAAAGAAACCAAGCTTTGACGGCTTTAAAGGAGATGTTGGTATGAAGTTCAAATCTGCATTTATAGGCGATCATGTGCAAAAGATTAAAAAGTGGAATCCTTCGAGGGATATTCCTAATGATGATTTTTTTTACATAGATTTAAGTTCAATAAACAAAAACGCTAAGTGCTTAGTGCCAGAACTTATCCAAAAAACTGTTTCTAAAGAAGCTCCAAGTAGAGCTAGACAGAGAGTTGAACTAAATGATGTATTAGTCGCAACTGTAAGACCTAATTTAAATGGAGTGGCATTAGTTGATAGGCATTTCCCTAATGCTACAGCTTCCACAGGTTATTGTGTTTTAAGACCTTCGGACTCACTTTATCATAATTACCTATTCTATTGGGTTAGATCTAAATCATTTATTGATGATATGATAAAAAAATCAACAGGTGCTAGTTATCCAGCAGTATCAGATAAAATAATTAAAGGTTCTAAAATCCCCCTCCCCCCACTCCCCGAACAAAAAAAGATAGCCGCCATATTGGATGCAGCAGATGCCTACCGCCAAAAAAC
>JAHDBT010000244.1:0-5754 GCA_020630215.1 Bacteroidota bacterium | reverse complement strand
ATCCAATCCATAGCATCCCAAAAAGCGCAAGCGCAAGCGAGTTTATTACAGGCAGATAATTTATTTAACAGTTTATTACAAAAGGCGTTTAAGGGGGAGTTAACGGGGCGTGTACAAGTATAGCATCGCATGGTTGGATGACTAAACTCATCCGTTCCCCCTTGTTAAGTACGCTAAAGCGCACTGCTATCGAGGGGGTGTGGTTTTATTTTAATGTATTTAAATTAATGCTTAGGCTTAAAACAATGCTATCCCTATTTGCTAGGCAAAACAAATTCCCCTCCTTGGGAGGGGCGAGGGGTGGGTAAAAAATATATTAACAACCCAAATAAATCATTCTTCGTCTACAAAACCAGCCTTTACCAAAAGCCTAAACTATGATTTAATTAGGTGCAATCCTCAAAAAAAGCATTAAAAACTAGCATTTACCATTTTTATTTGCTATTTTCGTAAAAAAATTACGAATTTTAAGAATAAAAAAATGATACACGAAGTTCGAATAAAAAATATACTTTCCTTTAGGGAAGAACAAATATTTAGTTTTGAGGCTACCGCAGATAAATCGTTTGAAGATTTATATACAGTGCAAATAAAACCAAATTTAAAGTTGCTAAAGCTAGGCATTCTTTATGGGGCAAATGCTTCGGGTAAAACTAATTTTTTAGTAGCACTAAATTTTTTAAGAAACTTAGTGTTAGAAGCAAAAGAAGATAAATTTAAAACCATTGATTTTATCCCATTTCTGCTAGACCATGAATCGAAAAAACAAAATGGATCGTTTTATATTTCTTTTTTTATTGGAAGCATTCGATATATTTACACCCTCGAATTAAATTCAAAATTTATTGTTCAAGAAAAACTGCTCTATTATCCTAAAACACAACCTGCTTTAGTTTTTAATCGAGTATTTAACCAACAGGAAGAAATAGCAACGATAGAATTTGGAGATAAATTAAACCTAACGTCCAAAGAAACTATTATTTTAGAAGGTAATGCTATTAAAAACGCTACCCTCCTATCTATTTACAATAAGCTAAACATTAATATTGAAACTTTAGAGCTTGTAGTACAATGGTTTAAGAAGAATTTTATGGAAATAGTAAAACCCAAAACAAATTTAACAAATTGGGCGATTCAGGAAGTAGAAAGATCTAAAAAATACAAGGACTTTCTTATTGACATTCTTCAAAAAGCAGACTTTAATATTTCGGATATAATTATTGAAGAAAAAGAAGAAATAATTGATGATGATTTAGCCGAGTTAATAAAAGACACCTCTCGTATTTCTACTACAGAAAAAGAACGTTTGCTAAATGAAAGAAAACTAAAACTAAAAAGTATTTCTTTTTTACATCGTACTAACTTGGGCGATTTTAAAATACCAATGAACCTGCAATCTAATGGTACCGCTAGGTATTTTGGTTTAGGCGGCATTCTTAACACCCTTTTAGAAAAAGATCGACTATTAACAATTGATGAACTAGAAACCTCTCTACACTATGAATTGGTCAGTCATTTTTTAAAAACCTTTTTGGTTAATTCAAATCAGTCACAATTAATTGTTGCAACACACAATATAAATATTTTAATGGCAGATTTTATAAGAAGAGATGTTATTTGGTTTTGTGAAAAAAATGAAGAGGGTGCTACAAAATTATTTTCTGCATCTGATTTTAAAATTCACAAAAATATATCGTTATTTAACGCCTATAAAATTGGCAAATTAGGCGCAAAACCAAATTTAGGAAACATTTACTTAAAACCTCATGGCTAGAAATAAAAGTATAACCCCAACTAAATATAGTGTTGCAATTATAGGAGAAGGCCCAACCGAATGGCATTATTTTAATGATATGAGGCAATACAAAAATTTTCCCTATAAGCTTTCGCCAGAATTACCAAAACATTCTGACTACAAATATATTTTTGAAAAAGCTAGGCGTTTAGTAAATGAGGGATATGATAAAGTGTATTGTGTTTTAGATATTGATGTATTTAAAAATGATAAGAAACAAGAAGAGAAGTACTTTATAGAAAAACGCAAACTACTAAAAAATAAAAAAATAGCAGTAGTTGAAACAATGCCTTGTATTGAGTACTGGTTTTTATTGCACTTTAAAAACTTTTCAACCAAAATTTATCCTAGTTATGCGAGCCTTAAAACAGAGATAAAAACGCACTTAACCAACTATGAAAAATCTAATGAATATTTCAAAAAAATAAAACTATTTCAGACTTTAGTTAGTAAGGGCGATATTGAGAAAGCCTATAAATCAGCATTAAGTCTAAGAGAAAAGAAAAAGGAAAGCGATAATCATTTATTTCCTTTTTCGGATATTGATATCCTGTTAAAAAAGTTATTCTGAATCATCTATACTCGAAATCGCAAACACTGTCTGCGGTTTGGCAAAATTCTAATTTTCAGTTGTAAAAAACAACAAAGCAAAACAAACTAATCATGTCTAACTTCCAATTCTTACAAAACGAGTGGCCCGCCATTTACCAAGAAGCACAAGAAGCCGAAAAACTTACCCTCACCTCGCCCAAAGCCAGCGCAATAATTGCCCGTAGCTGCCTAGAAAAAACCATTCATTGGCTGTACAACAACGACGAAGATTTGGAATGGCCTTATAACGATAAGTTGTCAGGTCTAATACACGAGCAATGTTTTAAAGACATCCTTAAACCTTCCATGTTTCGAGAAATTAACCTCATCCGTTTAACGGGCAATAATGCGGCACATGGCAAATCTACTAATCAGCACGAAGCCATTGCCAGCATTAAAAACTTGTTTCGGTTTTTAAGCTTTTTGGGCTACTATTACAGCGAATACGAATTAGCACTTCCTACCTTTAACATGGAGCTAATTCCTGATGGAGAGGCGCAAAAGGAAACCCTTAAATCGCTACAAGAATTAGAACAACTCCTCGACCATAAAACCGAAACGGAAAAGGAAAGACAAGCACAAATAGCCGCACAAGCAGCTACCATAAAAAAACTGCAACAACAAATAGTTGCCCAACAAAAAGTCAATACCGAACGTAGGGTTGAACGAGCAAAAGTACAAGACCCTACACAAGTTATTCCTGTGCTAAACTCGGAGGCAGTAACCAGAAAATTATATATTGACGTACTGCTAAAAGATGCTGGCTGGGACGAATTAACGCAAGGCAGAGAACTAGAATTTGAAGTAACGGGAATGCCCAAAAGCACCAACCCATCGGGCATAGGTTATGTGGATTATGTGCTATGGGGAAAAGATGGCAAACCCCTAGCGGTAATAGAAGCCAAAAGAACTTTAGTAGAATCTTATGCAGGCAGACATCAGGCCCAACTCTATGCCGATTGCCTAGAAAAAATGTACGGCCAACGCCCCATTATTTTTTACACCAACGGCTTTGAAAGCTTTATTTGGGATGATACTTTTTACCACGACCGCCCCATTTACGGCTTCTACACACAAGACGAATTACAACTACTTATAGACCGAAGAACTACCAGAAAAGACTTGCGCCAATTTACGGTTAACAAAGCCATTGCTGGCCGTGATTACCAAATAGAAGCCATACAACGCATTGCCGAAAACCTAGTAGTTGATGCTAAAAAAGGAGGACTGCGAGGTGCTAGAAGGGAAAGCCTTTTGGTAATGGCCACAGGCAGCGGCAAAACCCGTACTGCCTGCGCTGTTGTAGAAATGCTGACCAAATGCAATTGGGCAAAACGAGTGCTGTTTTTAGCCGACCGCAACGCCCTAGTTACCCAAGCCAAAAACGCCTTTAAAGAACACCTTCCCGAACTCTCCTCCATTGACCTTACCAAAGAAAAAGAAGATAACAGCACCCGTTTGGTATTTTCTACCTACCCTACCATCATCAACAAAATTGATAAGGTAAAAGCAGGCGACAAACGCTTTTACGGCGTTGGCCATTTCGACCTCATTATTATTGACGAAGCGCATCGTTCGGTCTACCAAAAATACCGTTCCATTTTCGAGTATTTTGATGCCCTACTACTAGGATTAACCGCCACCCCAAAAAAATACAGAGACATAAACACTTATGAACTTTTGAGTATAGAAGACGAAAATCCAACCTTTGCGTATGAGTTAGAAACAGCCGTTAGTCAAGGCTATTTAGTGCCGCCAAAATCTATTCGAGTACCCCTAAAATTTCAACGAGAAGGCATTAAATATGCTGATTTATCGGACAGTGAAAAAGCGGAATATGAGGAAAAGTTTGGCGACCCTACAACGGAAGAAACACCCGATATAATAGGCAGTCCAGCCCTTAATAAATGGTTATTTAATAACGATACGGTAGATAAAGTGCTGGCGCAATTAATGACCGAAGGCATTAAAGTAAGCGGCGGCGACAAGATTGGCAAAACCATCATTTTTGCTAAAAACCACAAACATGCTGTTTTTATAGAAGAACGATTCCACTACAATTTTCCCGAATACGGCAGCGACTTTTTAAGGGTGATAGATAATTACGAAAAGAAAGCCCAAGACCTCCTAGAAAAATTCGCCAACAAGCTAGAAGAGGAAGAACCCCAAATTGCCGTATCGGTAGATATGATGGATACAGGGGTTGATGCGCCGAGGGTGGTTAATTTGGTATTTTTTAAAATAGTACGCAGTGCCGCCAAGTTTTGGCAAATGATAGGCCGTGGCACTCGCCTTTGTCCCGATTTATTTGGACCAGGAAAAGATAAAGCCGAGTTTGTCATTTTTGATTACTGCCAAAATTTCGAGTTTTTTGACGAAAACAAAGAAGGCTATACCCCACCTGTTAACAAGCCTTTGTTACAACAAATTTTTGAAGCCAAATTACAAGTCGCACAACTCATTGCACACCTCTCCCAAAAAACACCCGACGACCTAGCAACGAGGGAATTGTACCTAGCAGATTTACATAAAATAGTTGCCAATTTAAAAAAGCAGCGTTTTGTAGTACGAAAGGAATTGCGCTATGTCGAAAAATTCAAAAACAAAAGGGAATGGCAAAACCTTTCTAAAGGAGATGTGCAGGAAATTAACACCCACCTCTCCCACCTCACGCCCCCAAATAAAGCCGATGATGAATTGGCCAGACGATTTGATATATTGGTATTAAATTATCAGGTTGCGATGTTGATTGGGGCGAATGTAAAGGAAAAGTATATGGGTAAAATTTACCACACCGCCGCCGCCCTACAAAAAAAGGACAATATACCACAAGTAGCCCAACATTTGCCTTTAATAAAAACCGTACAAACGGAGCAGTATTGGGAAACAATTACGGTAAAAAAACTAGAAGCACTACGAGTTGCTTTAAGGGATTTAATTAAGTATTTAGAAACCAAAACACAAGCACCTGTTTACACCAATTTTGAGGATGATTTGGATAAAGAAGGAACGGTTGTAAAAGAGGTTGTAGGTTCGTACATGCACCTAAAACCCTACAAGGATAGAGTAGAAAGTTACATCAGAAAAAACAAGCATCACCTTACCATCAAAAAACTGTCTAACAATATTCCTATTACCAAAGCCGAATTAAGCGAACTAGAAAAACTCCTATTTACGGATGGCGTTGCCGATACCAAAGCAGCTTTTATACAACAATATGGCGAGCAACCCCTAGGCGCATTTATCCGCAGCATTACAGGTTTAGAACAAGCCGCCCTACAAACCGCCTTCGCCGATTTTTTACAAGTAGGTAATTTAAAAGCCGACCAAATGAACTTTATTAAAACAATTATTGCTTATCTTAGTAA
>JAHDBT010000243.1:8832-10438 GCA_020630215.1 Bacteroidota bacterium | reverse complement strand
TTTTTTATGCTGACGCTAGGAGGGATTCATTTAGAATTTAGAATCGAGGATTTAGCATTTAAAATTTATTTACCTGCTGATGTAGGGATTTTTGATGCTTGATTTTTGGTTGGACGGGACAGCAGGGTCAAGCGTTCCCGCTTGAACCAAACGGGTTTAAAGCCTCCTGGCTTGTATTAAAAAGTGTAAACTACTTTGATAAACAGGTCAAAAACTTCCACCAATTCACCGACAAGATAAAAATCACCAATTTCATTTTTACCTTGTCACTTTCACTTAATTTAATTAACAACAACAAATAAACACATCATGGCAATCAGATTAGGAGATACCGCACCCAATTTTACGGCACCAACTTCGCAAGGCGAAATTAATTTTCACGAATGGCTAGGCGACGATTGGGGTTTATTGTTTTCTCACCCCGCAGATTATACGCCTGTTTGTACCACCGAATTGGGTAGAACAGCCGCTTTAAAAGAAGAGTTTGCGAAAAGAAATGTAAAACCCATTGCGGTAAGCGTCGATCCAATAGACAGTCACCACGGATGGATTAAGGATATACAAGAAACGCAAAATGTGGAAGTTAACTTTCCATTAATTGCCGACCAAAATAGAGTGGTAGCAGAACTCTACGATATGATTCATCCAAACGCCTCCGAAAAAACAACGGTTAGAACGGTATTTGTAATTGGACCCGATAAAAAAGTAAAGCTAACCCTTACTTACCCTCCAGCTACTGGCCGTAACTTTTTGGAAATTATACGGGTAATCGACAGCCTGCAATTAACCGCCAATTACAGCGTAGCAACGCCTGCCGATTGGAAACATGGAGAGGATGTAATTATCTCCCCTTCTATTGCTACCGAAGATGTACCCGCACGTTTCCCTAAAGGACATACGGTTATTAAGTCGTATTTACGCACCACTCCACAACCTAATTTAGATTAAATTAATTGTATTTTTTATAATTCATGTTTTATCGACTGTAAATCCGAATAAATACTTAATTTATTAGTAGGTGAAACACGCTTTTTTTTCTAAAAAACAGTATTTCATAATTAACAACAGTCATGGCAAATCAAAATAGCAACAAGATAAATATAGATAATGTGCAATTAAACAAGGCAGAATTAGCCCGTTACAGCCGCCACATTATTATTCCAGAATTTAATATTCAGGGACAAAAAAAATTAAAAGCCGCCAAAGTTTTAGTCATTGGTTCGGGTGGGTTGGGCAGCCCTTTATTATTGTATTTAACCGCTGCTGGTGTAGGCAATATTGGCATTGTAGATTTTGACGTAGTAGACGACAGCAATTTACAACGACAAGTTTTGTTTGATGTAAATGCCGTAGGCCGCCCAAAAGTAGAAGCGGCCAAAGAACGTTTATTGGCATTAAATCCGCACATTAATTTTACCACCTACAATACCGAGTTAACCTCTGAAAACGCCCTCGAAATTTTTAAAGATTACGATGTAATTGCAGATGGCACGGATAATTTTCCGACTAGGTATTTGGTAAATGATGCCAGTGTACTACTAGGCAAACCCAATGTATACGCTTCCATTTTTAGATTTGAAGGGCAAGTCTCCGTATTTAATTATAC
>JAHDBT010000243.1:0-8732 GCA_020630215.1 Bacteroidota bacterium | reverse complement strand
GCCAATCCATTAACAGGTGAAAATCCTACTCAAACCGAGTTGATTGATTACGTGGAGTTTTGTAATGTAAGTTTACCAGGCGTATCGCAAGAAGAACCTGCCGAGGTAAAAGAAGTTAGCGTGCAACAACTAAAATCACTAGCAGATGAAGGAGAAGATTTCCAATTAATTGATGTACGGGAATCTTATGAGTACGATATTGTAAACATTGAAGGCGAGTTAATTCCTCTAGGACAAATTGACCAAGTACCCGAACGCATTGCTAAAAATAAACAGGTAATCATTCATTGTAGAAGTGGTAAACGTAGTGCCGATGCCATTAGAAAACTAGAAGCTGCTTTTGGCTTTAATAACCTTTATAATTTAAAAGGCGGCGTACTGGCCTATGCGAAGGAGATTGATACTAGTTTGGCGACTTACTAGGGGAGGATTCTTGATTTTTGGAATTTGATTTAAGATTTGTTTTCCTGCTAACGTTAGCATAACAACCAAAAAATCCCTACATCTGAACTATCCAAATTCAGACGTTTTTTTTCATTTAAAATTTAGAATCGAAGAGTTAGGGCTTAAAATTGGGGATGTTTGATTTTTGAAATTTGGTTATTGATAATTATTTGCAATTTCCCCCAATAACAAAACAGGCATTTTTTTGCCATGAGATGTTGAGGACAGATCCGTTTTGGTGGACGGCTGTCCTCTTTTTTTATTTTATGGTGTTGTTTTCGTAGAGAAAATTCATGAATTTTCTCTACCTCTCCGAACAAAAAACTTTGTGTTCTTCGTGTCGAAAAAGATATTATTAGAAATTTGCACAAAAGCCGTAGTGGTTGAGTATAAAATCGAATTTGGGCTATGGAGCAACCTTATGACCAAACTTTGGGAGTGTACCATTTTCTATAAACAATCTATAAGTATCTAAACCTTGAAAATGCCACAAGGTGTCTTTCCGTTGAAAAAGGCATCGTACTTCCTTCGACATATTATTAAAATTAACGTCTACTCTTGCCGTTCTTCCTTGCACATTACAATTAACCACTTCGTATTTATCTAAATCGTCAAAATCGAAATAGAGGAGCGTGCCTAAACCGTAATTGGTGGTATATTTTTTAGCTTCTTTAATATCTGTTGCTACTAGTGCATCAAAAAACAATTCGCTGCTTTGTACAATACGTTCTTCCTTGCTATACTTAAAGGGAATCACTTCTTTTTTCTTGAAAAAATCGGGTGGTAAGGTTTGTGCTAATAATTCCAAACATTCTTCCATAGGCGATTGCGGAATTTCTTGGGTGTTGCCCACAGAAAGTCCTGCCGCAAATAGCAAGAAAAATATAGATTTTAAGAAAGTTCGCATCATAATAATTGGTCGTAATAATATAAATTGGCAGCAGGAGTGAGTGGCAAGTTTAATAGGTCGAATTAATTAAACGAATATTTTCCTTTGCTACTAATCCTTACATTAGGTGGAATTTTTTGGCGTTCAAAATAATCGTAGCCTTGTTTTAGGTTGGCCCAAAAATCGAGCATGTCAGGATCGTTTCGGTAAACTTGCTTTAAAATGTTGTGTTTAAGATTAGACAAACGAGTAGGGAGTATGTGAACTGGAATTTTTCGTTGGCCTCTGTTTTTTACTTGTGTAGTTAACCAAAAAACCTCTTTAATATAATCGGTTTTTACGGAGATACAGCCAATGGACTTGCATTGCCCATGAATAAAAATATCGCCTCCTAAGCTATCAAAAGGACTCAATGCTCTGTCAGCTTTATTAGGATAGTTTACCTTCATAGAAAGGTGGTATTTACTATCTGGATTAAAGGCACTAATGTGGTAAAAACCTTCGGGAACCTGTTTGTCTCCTTGTCGGCGTTTGGGTCCTAGTATGCCCGACATGGCGCAAACGTCGTAGTTTTTTACCCAAACATATTTGCCCGTTTTATCATTAATAGCCCAGAGTTCTAAAGTGTTTTCACTTTTAAATACGCGCATAAACATCCTCCTAGGCGGATAGTTTAGTCCTTTGGACTCAAAAGTAGCCCGCAATTTCGGATCGGCATTTTCCTTTGCATCTCGCACACGAGGATAGTACAAATAAGAATTGGTTGTAGCAGGTACATTACTTAGTACTACTAATCCAATAATAGCCAAAATGGTGCAAATATTTTTGAGCATTGTTCTTTTTCACTAAGAAGGTATAAAAGAATAGGAAAAAAATAAATTACTCCAATGGTATGTTTTTTTTGTTCAAAAAAAGGTGTAAAATACAGCCATTACTTGCGATTGCGAGTATTTGCAACGCAGGATTGGACAAAAAAGAAGAAATAATGGAGTAGACTATTTTTTTTCGTTCACTTATGCAATTTTACGAAAACAAAAGCCGATAAAAGTAATCTCTGTGTCATAAAATGAAGACAGGGAGTTACCAAACACAGCACAACTGATCAGGTGTGTTCCTTTCGTTGCATAAAAATGGGCGGCAAAGTTATAAATAAATGTCATAGTTATGTTAAAACCATCAAAAAAAGGGCCAAATAGATGAAAATTAAAGAACATCTTACAAAGCATGATTATATGATACGGCTCTTTTGTTTAGTGCTAATAGGGTCTATGGAATGCGCTATTCCTCCGTTTAACTCATATCCAATTGTTCTAGGTTTTTAAGTAATTCATAATCTGGAAAGGCTGCTTTTGCTTTTGTTACCGTTTCAAAAAATAATTTATCTTGTCTTAATTGGTAGTAACTAAGGGCAATATTATAGTAGGCATCTGGTTTTGGGCCATGCAAATTGATGGAGTGCTGAAAATAATTTAATGCATCGGTATAAAAACCTAAGTCGTAAAAAATACCTGCAAGTGCGTAGGGCAAATCAAATTTTTCATTGATGCTAAAATACATGCGCCAAACATGGTGCATGGTTTCCGCAATTCTTTTTCGTTCCTTAAATGTAACGGCTTTAGCTACTTGTTTTAATCGGGGAAAAAAGTTAATAAAAAATGAAGAATCATAAGCACTCAAGCGGAACAGCGCAATTAATTCTTTTACCTGTAGCATGTCTGCGTTAGCATAAGAAAAATGCTTTAAACTATTAAAATCATCAGGACCAAAATGGTTAACAAATTTTTGGTAAGCACCAGTTGTTTGAGCGTAAGATGCGCCATCTTCTAAAAATAGTAAAGCTCCTAATTCTAAATGAAAAGTAGAAGAAGAAGGAAAGGAAATGGTGCCGCCTTGTTTTTCGCAAAAAGTACCTAATGCGTGGTAATTTACCCAAATAGAAAAACTTCCATGCGTAACCATATCTGGCTTTTTTTGATTTTCGAGTTCTCCAATTTCATGAAATCCCTTATCCATCGTTAATAATAATAAGCCCGCTGTCGAAAGCTGCTTAATATTTTCTATACATTGCATTCCTTGTGCTGGAAAAAATAAATAGGTATCGGAAGTTAATTGTTGGTAAGCTTCTAAAACTTCATTAACTATTGGATTTTTATACAGCGGAATATCTAAAGGAGAATTACGATAAGTTAAGGATAAGTTTTTGATTAACTCTTCTGGATTTAATGCTGCTGGATTTTCGTTCGATTCGAGGGAAATAGAGCAGGCAGACAGCTCTTGTTCTTTAACTAAAAACAATTCGTTAGGAATAGAATCGAAAAAGTAATTCGCAATGGCAATTATTGGTTGTTCCAAATCTTGTGGTCGAATTAACATTTTTGCATTTCTAAGATATAAGTTGTCGCTTTCAATAGCATCAAAATAAGATACATCTAAAATGCCTTGTTCGTAAAATGTTTTAAATTGCGGATGCTGGTGAAAAAACGATAAATTCTCTTCTACAATATCGCTCAACACATAGCAAAATGGGGGGAGGGCTAAGTTGGTTTCTTGTATAAGTTTTTGAAGATGCGTAAGAATATGAAAGGCTAAACGACCATGCCCTGCACCAAGCTCCAAAATATAAACCGTTTCTTTGGTTTTTCCTTTTACTGCGAGGTCTTTTAAAAAGCCTAAAAGAAGTTCGGCATACGTTTTTCCTACAAACGAATTGCTCGTTAAATAATGCGGTACAATGGCATCGCTAAATGCACTAATGCCTCTAAATTGGTAAAAATCACGATTGATTTCCCAAATTTTACTCTTCGAAAAAAGCTGGCTCGATTCGACCTTAAAAAGATTAGATTGCATAATAAAAGCTTATTTAGTGGATGAATAATTCATGTTCCAACTTGGCAAGCTTTTACTAGGTGATTAGTGAAAAGAAAATAATAAACTCCACCAAGCTATGCGATTGTTTTTTTCAAGACAAAGCGCAAAACGCAGTAATAGCGGGCTATTACGAGTATTTGCAACGCAGGATTGGAGAAAAGAATAAGCAGAGTGGGGGAGTTTATTATTTATCTTTCACTTAGTAGTAGAAACCGACGAAATTTAAATATGGCTGTAAGATACAATATTTTATTGGTTCTATTGCCAAATAGTGTTTTTTTTGTAATGCCTGACTCCTTGAATAAAAACTACTTATGAAAAAAAAAATCTCCAGTACTTGCATATGATAGCTCCATATGGCATACTGCTTACTAGAACAATTTAGTTGCTGGTTAATGGTTTTTAGTTTAAGGTTTCTTATTTATTCTTTGTCCCTTAGTTGTATCAACGCATAAGATTAAGCACTTTATAAGTTGTATAATCTGTCCCTTAACTAAAAATCTCGCCACACCTATTTTTGCAAACGCATGTATTGAAATTTTCGCAATAAAACGCTACCTTTGGAGAGGCGTTTGCTTGTAATTATCGTTCGAGGAATATACAAAGATTAAAACCTGCTTCGTCTCTTAGCCTAACCGCTGTAGTAAATTAAAAAAAACAGGAACGATAACTTTCTAGCGAACCCTCTTTATACATTATACTAAAGTACTTTCTACTCGTTGCTAATAGTAACAATGAAATTATTAAACCCAAAATTTAATGAAGGGAATAGGAAATACCCCACTCATAAAACTAGAAAAACTGGTTGATGCAAATAGTGCGGAAGTTTATGTTAAACTTGAAGGAGCAAACCCTACGGGAAGCATGAAAGATAGAATGGCACTCGCTATGATTGAAGGGGCTGAAAAAAGAGGAGAATTAAAAAAAGGAGGAACCGTAGTTGACTATACAGGCGGAAGCACGGGTTCTTCTTTAGCAATGATATGTTCTGCAAAAGGGTACAAAGCCCATTTCGTTTCTTCCGATGCATTTGCAGAAGAAAAACTCCAAACCATGAGGGCTTTTGGTGCTATAGTAGAATTAATTCCTAGTGAAAATGGAAAAATTACCGCAAAAGTAATTGATAGGGCACTTGAAAGAGTAAGAGCAATTGCAAAGCAACCCAATACGTTTTATACGGATCAATTTAAAAATGTTGACAATCGAAATGCGTACCACAAAATGGCGCAGGAAATAATTGCAGCACTAGGATCTCCTATTGATGAGTTTATTGCTGGCGTTGGAACAGGGGGCTGCTTTTCTGGCAATTCAGAAATTTTTAAAAAGGAGATGCCACTTATCAAATGTTTTCCTATCGAACCTTTTAATGTAAGAACCTTATCAGGAGGAGATACTTCTGGAACGCACAGATTGGAAGGAATGGGAGCGGGGTTTATTCCTGCTATTTGCAGATTAGACTTAGCCGATGAAATTATAGCGGTAAAAGATGAAGATGCCTATAAAACAGCTAGAAACTTAGCACGAGTAGAAGGAATATTTGGCGGCATTACTTCAGGAGCTAATGTGTGGGCAGCAATTCAAAGAGCGAAGAAAATAGGAAAAGGAAAACGAATTGTAACCGTTATTTGCGACTCGGGATTAAAATATTTACAAGGCGATTTATATCGGCAAACTGATTTTTGCTAAACTGTTAGTGAAATGAAAAAATAACCTTCACCAAACTGTGCGATTGCTTTTTCTCATTCACTTGGCATTGTTAAAATGTTTTTTCTATTGATAATTTTTAATTGCCACCACTTAACAATCAATCTTTAATATAATTATTCGTATCGAATTTATGTTTAATTGTTTTGTTGTTGAGTACAACCATTTCAATAGCATTGCTTCATTGAAAAATAAAAAAACAACACTAAAATGATTTGTACACTTTGCAGTTCGGTACTTAGCAATAAAAAGGATGCGTATTATTACGATTGCGACCTTTGTAAAGCAATTGTAAAAGATGAAAAATATTACTTAACCGCTGACGAAGAAAAAGCAGAATATGAACTTCACAACAACGATGTAAACGATATTAGGTACCAAAACTTTACCATGCCAATTACTAGTTATGTAATGGAGCAATTTTTACCAGCACAGAAAGGATTAGATTTTGGAAGCGGTACAGGTCCCGTTATTTCAAGTATGCTCCTAAAAAAAGGCTATGATATTGTTCAATACGACCCGTTTTTTGCGCCCAATAAAAACACTCTCAACAACAAGTACGATTATATTGTTAGTTGCGAGGTGTTTGAACATTTTTACAAACCCAAAGTGGAAATTGATAAGCTTAACGCATTATTAAAAAACAATGGCATGTTGCTTATTATGACCTGGTTATACAACGACCAAATTGATTTTAATAAATGGAATTATCGAAACGATGCGACCCATGTTTTTATATACAGAAAAGAAACAATCGAATATATTGCAAATAAAAACAAACTTGAAATAGCCGTTTTAACAGACCGATTTATAGCCCTAAAAAAGGGAGGGGCTTCGTTTTAAAGTAGTATTTCATTTAACAAAAAATGATAGTCTGGAAAAATAAAAACCGCAATATGGAAAAATATCTTCTCCTTATAATAGGGCTAATAGCGAGCAGCTATATACAAGCAAACGATGGCGCTTTTTTTGCCAGTGGCAATCAACTCATTCCAATTGTTGAAACAGATATTACCGTACAAAAAGAAATCCTCACCTTAAAAAAGGTTGATAATAAAATAATGGAAGTAACGGTGTATTATGAGTTTTTTAATCCTAAAGAAGAAAAAACAATCACGGTAGGTTTCGAAGCAATTTCGCCAATGGGAGATGTGGAGGGTGCACCTAAAAATGGACAGCATCCTTATATGAGCGATTTTACGGTCGTACTCAACAACAACATCTTAAAGTATGAGGTTGCATTTATTAACGAACCCCCAACCTTGCAAAATGGTAAAATCGAATCGTTAAACCTAGCCGAACTAGAAGGCGATATTAGCGGAAATGATGTTGACTTTTATTATGTGTACCATTTTAAGGCAGCCTTTAAAAAAGGACGCAACATCATTAAACACACCTACAACTACGATGTGTCTGGTGGCGTTTGCTACGATTATAACTTTGAATACATTTTAACTGCCGCAAACCGTTGGGGCAACAAACAAATAGACGATTTTACCCTCATTATTGATAATGGTCCATTTGAAAACTTCCATGTAACCAAATCATTTTTTAATGATGGTTCAGATTGGATAGTTAATGGCATTGGAAAAATGCAAAGCACCTTGGAGCAAGGAGCCGAAACCCTACAATTCTATATTCAAAAAGGAAATATCATTTTTCAAAAAAAAGATTTTCAACCAAGCGAAGAACTGTATGTATTTGCGACCCATTGTGGCAAACCCGAAACCTATTACCAAACCCCTTTTTCCCTACACTCCCTACGAGGTCCTGCCGAACCCCAAAACGATTTTGAAAAAAAAGTACTCAGAAACTTACCCTTTGCCAGAAGAGGGTATGTGTTTAAGAATGCCGAATTAAAAAATTACTACAAAAAGGTAGATTGGTATATGCCCAACCCAAACTATGTTCCCGATTTGGAAAAGCTAAGTGAAGGGGAGAAGGAATGGGTGGAGCGATATCGGTAGTGTACTCATTCATATCGGGTTTTGTGCAAATAGTTGTGTAAGTTTACATCAAGCCTCCTGGCTTGTCGCAAAAAAGGTAAACACCTGTAATAAATAGGTGTGATAACTTATGGGAAAATGTAAAAAGGGAATTCTCGGAATATGAAGAAATGTGTAAGTACCACCAAACAAGTCCCAATTCGCATTTTACATCCAAAAGATTGATTTCCTTACCAACAGAAAATGGAAGAATTACTATTTCAGGTAACAGTTTAAAAATTAAGGAATTTGAATCCGTTAAAGAGTCTGAAATAACAAGCGAGGCAGAATTTAATGAACTTGTGCAAAAGTTATTTTACAAAAAAGAATAGAACTAGTTGCCAACAAAACCTATACGCAATGCCCTGCACCTTCGGGACAGGGTGAATAGCCAGAACCATTAATCAAAATAAAACTAAAAAAATGAAAATAGATTTACCTTTTATAAACAGACCACTTAGTACTAATTAAACAAGACAAAGAAGACAGACTATTAAGTATACTCAACCACATTGGGTTTTGTGCAAATAGTTGTTTAAGGGACGCAAACTAAATAAGAGTCCGTTTTGACTTTATCTTGCCAACCCATCCGCAAGCGGTTTTCTTAGCTTAAATATCGCCTTTCTCCGCAAGCGGTTCATTCCGTTTAAATGTATCAAAATGCATTTATTTTGCTGCGCAAAAATCGCACGTTCATCCTGCGTTGACAAAACCCTTATTACGCTTAGGCGTAACGCGGATTTTGCCGCCTTGTCTAGCACAAAAATATTTCCTCAAAATCGGACACTTATTTATTCTCCGTCCCTAAGTAACGCATAAAAAATAAATCCGTCATTTCTACT
>JAHDBT010000242.1 GCA_020630215.1 Bacteroidota bacterium | reverse complement strand
CGCTTGATGTAAATGTCAATAACTATTTGCACAAAACCCAATGTGGTCTAGTATATTTTGTTTCTGTTACTAATCATACTCAATAGCGTAAATGGCTAAACTATAATTAATATTTGCCAGCATATAAACGGGCCTCGCTTACAGCTTAGAAAAACTACTAATAGTTAACAATAAAAACCCAATTTTAAATGAACAATATAGAAGATTACTTACACCTGTTTCCCAAGGTAATAGCATGGGCAAAAGAACAAGAAGAAAGCATCCTACAAAATGGAACCCCCTTAAATGAGGATCAAAAAATAGATGCCTATTTAGTGGGGGTTCAACATATTGATAAAGTTAGATTATTGGAGGTGAAAGAAATTCCAAGTCCAGATGATGACGAACTAAAAAAAGTAGGGGCTGCTGTTGGCTTATTATCAGGCGCAGCAATTGGCGTGACTTTTCAATATGGCATATACATTAAAGAAGGTTATTTAAAAGACAGAAGTTTAATTGTACATGAGTTGGTTCATACCATGCAACATGAAAGATTAGGAGGTATAACGCACTTTTTAAAAGCGTACTTATTAGAATGTATTGCGGTAGGCTACCCAAATGGAGAGTTAGAATTAGAAGCTAGAAGAATGGAAAAGGAAATTTGTAATGGAGACTTTTAAGCTCCGTTTAAACAAATCTCCCTTCCAAAAAAAACTAATATCTAATATACGTAACCCCTATTGCACTAGCATTGGGCACATACAAATTATAGTCGTTAATGGTTATATCTCCTTGCACATCTAAATCTCCTGCTAGGTAGGCATTAATTGCCGAAGATTGGTTGGCATAAATATTAAAATCACTTACATTTACTACGCCGTTCCCATCTAAATCGCCACTTTTTAGGGCGTAGCTGCCATTGGCTAATTGGGTCATTTGGTTAAGTCCGTAAGCCATGTTATTGCTAGTGCTAAAATCGTAGTGTGTGCCTGTATTGTGTGGCAAGGTTGTAGTTGTGTTGCTAATTACGGCTAGGTGATTTCTGTGGCGTACTACTACAAAGTAATTACCTGCTGCTACCCCCTCAAAATTAACTGCATTTGCATTATCAATATCCCTTATTAATCCATCAGTTTGTAGCAGGGCGGCTTTTTGTGCTACTAGCATATTTCTATCATTTTCGTGGCGTAATTCTACTAGTACCCAATCTACAATATTGTTGGAGAGGCTGTTAAAATTGCTAATAATTTCGTTGCCATTGTACCACCAAGGAGCCGTATTGTAAGGTTGTATTTCGGGTAGTAAATTGGCGGTTTGCAAGGCGTTGCTCATGCTGTTGCTGCTGGTATTAAAGGCACCTTGTAATTGTATTTTCATTTGGGCAGTAGTGGCAATATTGGCACTTTCTATATGCATATTAATGGGTGCAGATTGTGTGCTTGCGCCTTCATTGTCGATGGCTTTGGCGGTAATGGTGTAATAGTTACTGGGCATGGATGTCCAAGTAAAACTAAAGTTGCTGCTGCTGTTGCCTGTGCCTATTAAGTTGCCATTTGCGTAGTAGCTTACCTCCGTAACCGTTCCGTCTAAATCCTCGGTATTAACGGTAAAATTCACTTGTCCAGCATCATTAAAAATGCTTAAATTGCTAGGGCTTGTAAGCACAATACTAGGCGAAATATTAGCATCGGCATTTCTTTTTAAAGCGGCATAGGATGCGGCAGCAATACCAATATTTTCGTGTACCGTAAATTCTCCTGTGCCTGGGCAATGGCGGTTCTCAAACCAAAGCTCGTGTTCGGGCCAAATTTCAACATTTGGGTAGCAGGTGTTCCATCCGTAGGAAGCTCTAAAAAAAGCCCACGAATTATAGGGCATCCACTCATCAAAAGCATCCATTCCATAAGGTACAATGCCTGGCACCATGCCTTTATCATCATGGTAAAACCACGAATCAATATGCATAATATCGCTTGGGTGACGGTCGCCCATTTGCGTTACCCAAGTCATATTTAAAGGGTTAGCTCCTAAAAAATAATCACAAGTTGTTTGTTGGTAATCTACAAAAACAAGGTCGCTATCTACCATTGTTGCACCTAGTAAGGGTAAATTATTCGGTGTAGTAGATACCCCATATCCGGTAGGCTGCCACCAATGATACCCCATGCGTCCGCTGCGATCTTGTGCGGAGTTTACATTGTCAATCATTGCCCAGTTACTTACTGCCGAAATGATGGTATTTTTTAAGTCGTTATCTATGTTTGACTGATTAGTTGTAGCATAAGCCCAAGCCGCCTTTGTTTGTAAATGACTTTGCCATTGATACAGAGGTGTTGTAGGTGTGGTAATTAAATTATCGCTCATAAACTGTGTTTGATAAACAACATTTCCTGTTTGCTTAAACATCCATGCGGCGGCATAATGTCGTTGGTCACGCAAGCCATCATACTCGTTAGTAGCGGTGTTTTGTATCGCCCAATCGTAGGCAGCAATGGCACTTGTTTCGTAGTCGGCAGCTAGGGTATTTTCGCCAATTAAGGTAAGGCAAAACGCCATTTGCGAAGCTACCGCAGCATAGTGAAACGTAGCATCAGGATCGGGTGCGTAGGCGTACCAAACATCGTTGCTTGATACCGAACTTTCTCCTTCTAAAGGATGTCCTGTTGTTTCCAGACCGCCATGTACACCGCCATCTGGTTCTTGTAATTGCTTAAAAAAATCGACTACCCACAAACTCTCATCAATAATATCTGGCAATCCATTTCCACTTTCGGGGATGTTTAATTCGCCATCGCTAAACTTAGCAGGGTTGGCTTCAAAAGCCATTAATAAAGCATGGGCTACTTTTAGGTGATTGGCATTTCTATCCCAATCGGCGGCATCGTGCCAACCGCCCCAATATAAACGATATTCGCCTGTTGCATTTTGGGGCAATTGTTCAAAAGCATTGCCGCCATCCATGTACCGCCAGCTGCTTAAAAAAACCGTATCGCCCGCTTCAGGATGAAAATCTCTAGCTCTCTCCCACTTGGTATAAGGTTGTGTTAAGGCAATGCCGCTGCGCTGATGATACAAGCCTCTGGTAGTGGTGTAAAAGGCTTCTTGGTAAATATTCTCGTCAATTTTAAAAGGAAAAGAACAGCCCATTCCTGCTACTGACAATACATAATCGCCTGGCGTTTGGAAGTTGGAAAAATCACATTCCCATACATCCGCACGGGTGTAGTTTGCACCATAGGCATTGTCGTCGTAGCCCGTTTCTAAATCTTTACGCAAAGCTACTGCGCCCGTAAAAACCGAATTGAGGGTGTTGAGGTCGATGAGGTCGAAATTTGCGCCGTCGTAATCATCCAAATTAAGTGGACCACCATCTCCTATCCATGCTGATACATAGCCGTACTTTAAACGAGCATCGGGCAAATAGCCCAAGTTGTTAACATGCACACTTTCGGAGCGACTTGTTTGGTCGTTATATATAAATTTCACTTCGGATTGATTGCTGGCTAAACTGCCTAAATTAATGGTATAACTTTTATTGTTTTGTAGCGGATGAGGCAAGTGCAAATACAACCAATGGTCAGACACATAATCGGGCGTATTCCAGTTGGCGTAAAAGTCGCTGCCTTTACTTTTGCGGTTAATGCTGTTAGGAGAAATAGGTGATTGGTAATTGCCATCGTCCATGCTACTAATGGAAAAATTACTGGTACTCGTAGCCGCATTTATATCCAATGGATAGTTGTATAAAACACCATCTCCAATATTATCTCCTAAGTCAAAATGGTCCACATAACCATCTGAGAAATGGAGGAGTAAAATGTGCTTGGTTAATGGGGAAACTTCTACAATTTCGGAAGCGAGGATGGTTTGTAAAGAGAGGAAACAAACCATCATAAATCCAAGGATAAAACGTAGCATAGCGTGTTGTTTTAATTGATTAAGTTCAGCAGTATAGAAATTCAACTAGTAAAAGGTAACCAATTTAGCATATAATTTTATACTACTATACACATCGGGTTTTGTGCAAATAGTTGTTTCCGTTTACGTCAAGCGAGACGCTTGAAGCCCGTTACGCTCCAGCCGGGAGGCAGGAACCGGCGTTCTTTTTTTTTACAAAAAAGGAACGCAGGGTCAAGCGTGTCGCTTCAGCCGTTTGGTACTCAAGCCTCTTGGCTTGTAGCAAAAAAGGCAAACAACCGCAATAAATAGGTAAAATAACAACTTGTAAAAAATGTATAAAACCCAATGTAGTCTAATATAATAACACTCAATCTTAAAAAGATTACACTCAATAGCCTAAAAAGGTTGTTCACCGAAAAAAGTTTTTTTAGCGGGGTAAATGAAAGTACTTGCAGTAGATTTATTCATGAAAACCACTATTATGTTTCGATTTATTGCTTTTGTATTTTGTACGATTCTATTTAATTGGATGAGTAATTTTCCCCTATTAGCTCAACACCAAATTACAGGACAAGTTTTTTCGGAAGATGGAAAACCGACTGCTTTTGCAACTGTTAGTATTTATTCCTTAGCAGACAGTAGCAATATTAAAGGCGTAATTACGGATGATAAAAACGGACAGTTTTTAATTACTGATTTAGCAACGGCTAATTACCAACTAGTCGTTCAAATGTTAGGCTATGAAGATTGGGAACAAAGTGTATTTATTAGCGAAAATGTAGACATCGGAAATATTGTATTAAAGGAAACCAGCACCCAATTAGCCGCAATAGAAATCAATGCCGATTATTCATCTGTAGAAAGTAAATTGGGTAAAAAAATACTGCATATTGGACAAGACCTTTCTAGCACAGGCAGCAATGCTTTAGAAGCTTTAGAAACAATTCCATCCGTAAATACAAGCAATAAAGGGCAGGTTGAAATAAGAGGCAATAGCAATGTAATTATTTACATCAACGGAAAAGAAACAAAACGAGATCCCACCACCCTAAAATATGTTGCAGCAGAAAGTTTAAGTCGAATTGAACTCATTACCAATCCCTCTGCCAAATACGATGCAGAAGGAATTGCAGGCATTATTAATCTAGTCTATAAAAAAGATAATACCACCGAATTTAAATTAGAAGCCATTAGTAATATGGCTGTTTTAACCAATCCCATCAATCTAAATCCGAGTGGCGGATTAAATGTTAGTTTTACCAAAAATAAGTTCTCCGTTTTCACCAATGCAAGTATCGAACACGGCCCTTATGAAGACCATTTTAATACCCAAAGAATTCATTTTACAGATAGCCTTTCTATTTACCAAAATAAAATTATACAACAAGGAATTGGGCAAGTTGCTAATTTTAATATGGGCATTAGTTTTGAACCCGATACTACACTATTGATGAGTTTAGAAGTTAATTTTGATTGTTGGGATTTTGAGGATGAACAGCAACAAAACAATTCTTTTCAATATAATAACAACTCCTATAACACTCTTAATTTATTAGCCGAGCAAGGAGAATTAGAAAATGAACTTTGGTTAAATTGGGCAATAGAAAAAACATTCGCCTCAAAATATCAATTAAATATTTCCTTAACCGCTGGAGGAGAAAACGAGGATAATTTCTATCGCAGTCAAACTTTATCCTTATCCGAACATCCTAGTCTTGTTGAACAGTTTTTACTAAATTCTAACGAAATAGAACAACAAAGATATTACCAAGGAAAAATAGATTTCACAGCTCCTTTTTTCCAATTAGGCACTTTGGAAGCAGGCATAAAAACAGATTTTATTCAATACAATATTTTACAAAAAGTAAATTTACAGTCTTCCACAATTCCCCCACCTAACAACGATTTTTCTATGGATATGCAAAAGCTAGGAATGTATTTTTTGCAAAGTCATCAAATTAAAAAGTTCGCTTATTCGCTAGGGCTGCGGCTAGAACAATTTGCAGGAAAAGGAATTCAGCATACTAATGAGCAGGAATTTACACAACAGTATTTCAAAGCCTTTCCTTCCTTGCAATTAAGTTATTGGTTGCCTAACGAAAATCATACTATTGGCTTTAATTAATTTACTCAAACCTTTTTCCTTTGAACGGTTTTTAAAATCTATTTCGAAAATTCAGCGTATTGCTACTAATAATAACCCTATTATTCACCGTCAATATTTATTTGTAAGAAACAAACACATCATCCAAAAAATAACCATTTCCGATATTCAACATATCGAAGCCAAAGGTGATTTTGTAGCACTCCATACCGCTGCAAAACAGTATATCGCCAACACCTCTTTACAAGATATTCTTTTAAAAATTGGTATTGATTTTATTCGTTGCCATAAATCTTTTATTGTCAACATCAACGCTATTGAAAAAATAAATGGCAACCAAATTATGATTGGAAAAAATACTATTCCTATTGGCAGAACTTTTAAGGAGCAATTGTTGAAAAGGTTGGAGATGATATGAATTTAAAACGATTTGCACTTGTTTAGAGATGCCTTTGTGCAACAGCAAAAAATAATCGGATTATCGTTCTTATAGTAGTTCGGAGTAACTGTACTTTTAATCTCCAGATTAAAACAAAAGCCAGAACTTTTATGCTACTAATAAACTACCGAGCAGCAAACCTTCTACAAGATGATTACGAGTACTTAAACTAACGATTAGCTTAACGAGGAATATACTGTGACCTCGCTGAGGTCAATAGGGACTTACTGGTATTTGGCTAACATACTATGACCTCTCTGAGGTCTTGGCAATTAAAACTGACCTCAGCGAGGTCGCACAATTTAGCGGATGGCTATCTTAATCGCTGGTTCACGTTAAAATAAGGTGCTTCGACTATCAGTTAAGAAACTTATTGGTCGTTCGGGTAAGCTTTATTCAATCTGGAGATTGAATGTACAGGCATTCCAAAATTCATTTTGTTTGTTGCACGAAGAATTTTTGGTTGGAAATTACATAGGCAACTTGGGTTAAGAAATAGTACAAAAACAAAAAAGGCTAACAAAGCATATCAACTCTGTTAGCCTACTATTTAAATTTATTTATTTTCAAAGTCCTACACTACATACTCATCCGCAATTGCCAATGCTTCCGAAACAATAGCGAGTCCTTCATCAATTTGTGCTTTGGTAATGCATAATGGAGGCGCAATAAAAATGAAATTCCATTTTACAAATGTAAACATACCGAGTTCTCTAATTTTAGCAGCCATACGTTTGGTCGCTTCCATTTGAGGAGCTTTTGCATTCCAGGGCGTAACAGGTTCTTTGGTTGTTCGGTTTTTAACCACCTCAATACAACCTAATAAACCCGTATTTCTCCAATCGCCAAAGGATGGATGTTTATCGGCTAATTTCATTACCTGTTGGTTCATGTACGGTTCTAAAGTACGGCAATTGTTGATTAGGTCTTCTTCCTCATAAACATTTAGTACTGCCAATGCTGCTGCACACGAAATAGGATGTGCCGAGTAGGTTAATCCTAGTGGCATGTAATTGTTATCAAAATGTTTGGCAATTTTATCTTGCACAATTACACCACCCATCGGAATATACCCAGCCGTTAATCCTTTTGCCATGCAAATCATGTCTGGTTCTACGCCATGTGTGGTTACACCAAACCAATTGCCTGTACGACCAAAGCCACTCATTACTTCGTCGGCAATGGTTAAGATACCGTATTTGTCGGCAATCTCCTTTACCAATTTCCAGTAATTAGGTGGATATTTAATACAACCCGATGTACCAGATTCGCCTTCCATTAAAATGGCGGCAATGTTCTCGGGTTTTTCGTACTTAATGATTTGCTCTAAGTTACGAGCGGCCATTTCTGCACATGCTTCTGGCGAAGTTGTTCCCCACGGACAGCGGTAAAAATATGGATTTTCCACATGCACCACATTCGGCATCTGCTGACTATCAACTGCATGACGACGAGGATCGCCGCCTGCCGAAATAGCCCCATAGGTTGCCCCATGATACGAACGGTATTGGGTGATGATTTTATGTCGCCCAGTATAAAGTCTAGCCATTTTAATGGCATTTTCAATGGCTTCGGCACCGCCTAGTGTGAAGAAGGTTTTGGTTAAATTGCCGGGGGTAATTTCCGCCAGTTTTTTTCCTAATTCACCTCGCACTTGCGTAGCCATACTAGGCGCAACATAACTTACCTCCGCCATTTGCTGCGCTACTGCCTCCGCCACTTTTGGATGCCCGTGACCAATGTTTACATTCATCAGTTGCGAACTGAAATCCAAGTAGCGTTTATCATCTCTATCCCAAAGGTAAACGCCTTTTCCTTTAGCAACATTAATAGGGTTTAAATTCCCTTGCGCCGACCAGGAGAACAGCGTATAATCCAAACAATCTTTTACAATGGTTTGGTTTTTATTTGTTAAAGTTGTTGTTGTCATTATTTATTTTAGTTTAGCAGATAGTCACTTGCTCCATTTAAGTAAGTAGGCAATACTGGCAAGCCAGAGGCTTGAATACCGTTCGGCTCAAGCGAGACGCTTGACCCTGCATTCTTTTTTTTTTTTTGCAAAAAAAAGAATGCCCGTTCCAGCCTCTGGCTGGAGCGTAATGGGCTTCAAGTCTTTGACTTGACTTTCTACCTTATACCATTTAAATTAAATGACTTCCGACTTAAGAAATAGAAAAATAAAAGCATTCAATTACAACCTAAATGTTAATTTCTAAATCTTAAATTCTAAATTTTAAATCCAATATTTATTAGCTCATCCAATTAGTAAATGCTTCTGGATTCCATTTCATGGTTGTTTTTTTAGGTTGTGTCCAAAACTCGATAGAGCTTTTACCTGTAATATCTCCTACGCCAAATTTAGAGTCATTCCAACCACCAAATCCGAAAGGTTCTCTAGGAACAGGTACGCCAATATTTACGCCAATCATGCCTGCACTTGCACGTTCCATGATGTAGCGGGCATGACGGCCGCTTTGGGTAAATACTGCTGCTGCATTTCCGTAGTTAGAAGCATTTTCTATTGCAATCGCTTCATCAATATTTTTAGCACGGATGATAGCGATTACGGGACCAAAAACTTCTTCCTTAGCAATTTTCATATCTGGTGTTACGTAGTCGATAACGGTTGCACCTACATAAAAACCACCTTCTTTACCTGCTACGTTTGCATTACGTCCGTCTACTAAAACTTTAGCACCTGCGGCTTCGGCTTCGGTGATGTATGCTTCAATGCGTTCTTTAGCGGCTTGGCTAATTACCGAACCTAAATTATCGCCAGGAACGATGGTTTTCGCTACTTCGCATAAGCGGTTTACTATGTGGTCCACATCGCCAACACCTACCATTGCTGCGGCTGCCATACAACGCTGCCCTGCACATCCCGACATAGATGCTGCTACGTTTGTTGCGGTCATTTCTAGGTGTGCATCTGGTAATACAATGAGGTGATTTTTTGCACCGCCTAAAGCTACACAACGCTTTAAATTGCTAGTCGCACGTTTGTAAACAATTTTGGCTACATGCGTAGATCCTACAAAAGAAACGGCTGTAATATCTGGATGATCGCAAATAGCTTCTACGGTTTCTTTGGCTCCGTTTACTACGTTAAATACGCCATCAGGTAAACCTGCTTCCTGCAACATTTCTGCCATGCGTACCGCACTTAAAGGCACCGTTTCTGAAGGTTTTAAGATGACACAGTTTCCTAGTGCTAAGGCATTTGGAACTGTCCAGTGAGGAACCATGTGCGGGAAATTGAAAGGAGAAATACAAGCTACAACGCCAATTGGTTTTTTGTCAATTCGGCATTCTACGCCTTTGCTTACTTCCATTATTTCACCTTGTACTAATTGCGGAATAGAACAGGCAAATTCGGTTAGCTCGATACTTTTTAATACTTCGGCAGTTGCTTCGCCAATGGTTTTGCCATTTTCTACATGTACCAAATGTGCTAACTCTGCTAGGTTTTGTTCTACTAGCGTGCGGTACTTGTATAAAATTTGCACTCGGTCTTTACTTGTTAATTCCGACCATGCAGGGAATGCTGCTTTGGCTGCTTTTACTGCTGCATCTAAATCCGTAGCCGTAGATAATGGCACTTTCGATAAAGTTGCCCCATCTAAAGGACTGATGACCTCCATTGTTTGGTGTCCGTTTAATTCGTTAAAATTCCCGCCAATATAGTTTTGCGCTTGTGGAATTTTTTGGGTAGTTACTGACATAAATATTCTTTTTTTTTGTGGCAGTTGAATTGGGAAATGTTGTTGTTTTCCCTTATTCATTTTACTGCTTTATGTAATAAATTTTAGTTTCTTTTTTTTGAGACCGCTTTGCTGTCAGCAGTCAGACCATTCGCTGCGCTCACTGTCAGAACGCTGCGCTGTTAGGTTTCCTGCTGATGTTTTTTAGACAAGGTTAAGACATACTATTTTTTTAAAAAATAGTATGTCTTTTTCTATAAAACCACCTTCTTTCTAAATTAAGTAACGCATAAAAAATAAATCCGTCATTTCTACTTGATCTTTTGCACT
>JAHDBT010000241.1 GCA_020630215.1 Bacteroidota bacterium | reverse complement strand
TTACTAAGGAATGTGTTTGTGGCTTTTACTTGTTTTGAAAAAAATAGTATCTAATAAAAAAAATCATCGCTCGAAGCGTACTTTCTACTTTCTACAAAAGTACCTTCTACCTTACTACTTCTTAACAGGTTTAGGTTTATTATCAACAATATCGAGTACTTCAATATCGTAAACTAAAACAGCGTTAGATGGAATTTTACCTCTTTGTCGGTCGCCATAGGCCATGGTAGAAGGAATAACAAATTTTCCTTTACCACCTTTGCCAAGTAAACCTAGGGCTTCTCTTACGCCTCTTACTTGACGACTGAGTTGTAAATTGCCATTTTTTTCTTCTTCTATTACCGTACCATCTAGTAAGCTTACTTTATAGTTGGCTTTGGCTATTTGGTTGTTTTGGGCTTTGGTACTGTTTCCTGCTTTGCTAATATTGTGGTACAAATTAGAGGCAGTTTTTTCCATTTTTAACTTATTTTTAGAAAGATAGCTGCTAATTTGTTTGCCATCAACGGCCAGTTGTTGATCGCGAGCGGCATTGCGTTCTGTTTGATATTCTTCTTGCGATTGTATTTTTTGCAAGGCAATGGTGTATTTAATTTGATCTCCTTTTTTTAAAAAGTTAGGCAAATTTTGAGAATACAACGAATCGCCAGGTACCCAAAAAGTAGCACTATCGCCAGCCGCCATTTCTTGTAAACCGCCATTTAAAATTCCTTTAAACAAATTGTCTTGAAATTTAAAAGACAGTGGCTTAGGTTTATCAAAAGAAGAAAAAATAATCGAATCGTTTTGTGTGGTGTATTGCATGTGAAGGGTTAAAAAATCGCCAAACTTGGCTTTTTTTCCTTCATTGTTGTTATGTATGGTGTATTTTATGCCCGAGTTAGAATTACTATTACGAGCATTACCATTACTTGTATTTGGTGAACTACTTGTGCCGCCATTGTCGGAAGTAGGAGTAGAACAACTTGCGAATGCAAATAGTATAAACGCAACAAAAAAAGTATAAGTGTACTTCATGTTATTAAGTGTTTGGTTTGTTGTATGTAATTGGTTATTGGTAATTATTCAGCAATGGCTATATTGCTGGAGGGTTTATATTTTTTGCTATTGTTTTTCAAGGCAAGGTGCAAAGCGCAGTAATGGTGGGCTATTACGAGCATTTGCAACACCACATTGGAAAAAAATAAGCAAGTATGGTGGATTTATTTTTTTTCTTTCACCAATGCAGTAATATAGGGTTGTTGAAGTTCGTCGGCATATTTTGGCAATAAACTTTTTATTTTATCTAATGTTGGATGTAAGCCCAACCTAGAAGAACCGCCCGATGCATTTTTATGACCACCGCCATTAAAATGCTTGTTAGCCAAATCTTTTACCGAAAAATCTCCTTTTGAGCGAAACGAAATTTTTATCATATCTGGCGCTTCTTTTACTAATGCTGCAAATTTAACGCCTAAAATATTTAAAGCAAAATTTACCAATCCTTCGGTATCGCCACTTTCGCAATTAAATCGTCTAAAATCGCTAATGGCTAGGTAAATAATAGCGGTATTATATTCTTCTATCCAAATTAATCGTTCGCTAATGGCATAACCCATTAATAGTAAACGGTTAAAGCTGTAATTGTCAAACAAAAAAGAATTAATAACGTCAAGGTCAATATTTTGTTCTAGTAAATCGGCGGTAATGCGTAATACATTAGGGTTGGTATTGTACTTAAAGCGTCCTGTGTCCGAACAGATAGCAGTATACAAACAAGTAGCAATATCTTGGTTTAGCAAGTGTTTATCGCCTAGCATATCTATTAAGCGGTATATCAGTTCCCCCGTCGAACTTGCTTTCGTGTCCCATAAGCTAAAATCGGCAAAGTCCTCTGGGTCCAAGTGATGATCAATCATTACTTTTTTGGCCTTTGCTTCCCCAATTTGTGTGCCAAAAGCATTTCGCCTTAGCGCACTAAAATCTAGTATAAAAATTATGGTGCTATTGTTTAAAATAGTAGTAGTAGCCTCCAAGTTGGCATCGCTATGTAGTGTTACGAGGTTATTTGCAGGTAAAAACTGCAAAAAAATAGGATAAGCAGTAGGTGCAATTACACTTACCTCATGCCCTCCTTGTATCAAATAATGATACAAGGCTAAAGACGAACCAATGGCATCTCCGTCGGGACGGTCGTGCATGGTAATACTTATTTTTTGAGGCGAACTTAATAATACTTTCAATTTGTCTAATTCCATCATATAGCAAGTAGGATAAATCGTTGATTTTGAAATAGATTTGCGAAGAATGACTTTTTAATACTAGCGGTTTAAGGTTGGGTTAATTAGCATCTAGGGAATCTCAGTTTGCGAATGTCTTGTTTTTTAAGCATATCCCAAAATAAATGAGGACTAATATTATCACTATTTCAGAATAATAGCTATTTTTGCCGCAAATTCAGTAAAAAAATTTACATCATTAAAAATTTTAAACATAATGGCAGACAATATAACTTTAACCATGATTAAACCTGATGCAGTACGTGCAGGTAACATTGGCAACATTTTAGCAATGATGAACAATGCTGGCTTTCGTATTGCAGCGATGAAATATACTCGTTTAAGCAAAGAAAAAGCAGGCGAATTTTATGCCGTTCATAAAGAACGTCCTTTTTATGGCGAACTAGTAGATTTCATGTCTTCTGGCCCTATCGTTGCTGCTATTCTAGAAAAAGACAATGCCGTAGCCGATTTCCGTAAATTAATTGGAAGTACCAACCCAGCAGATGCTGCCGAAGGTACTATTAGAAAAAAGTATGCCACAAGTATTGGCGAAAATGCAGTACACGGTTCTGATTCTGACGAGAATGCTGCTATTGAAGGCGGTTTCTTCTTTAGCCAATTAGAGCGTTTCTAAGAAATAATAACAGCAAAATTAAACTTACTAAAGGAAAGTTGCCATCAGGTAGCTTTCCTTTTTTTTTGCTATGACTACAAAACTGCCAGTCACTATACTAGCCACCTTTTAAGTTTTAAAAAGAGTAAACAGATTAGGTAAACAGTCCCTATTTTCTTGTTTTTTGTTAAACTGCTGCTATTAATTTGAAAATAAATTCCACTATCTGGTTACGTTTGTTTTTGTCGAACTATATATACTCGAATACATAAACACGACAAAATACTTGAATATGAAACTCGATATACTATTTTCAAAGATACTGTTTCTAATTGTTTTATTTTTTGGACCGCTAAATTTACACGCTAATAACGTTTTACAAGAGGAATTTTGGGAAGGGGCTATTTTTATGAAAATAGCCGACGATAGCGATTTATTTTTGCCAGACTATGATGGAAAGGATACGAAATTAAATCGAGATTATCCATTAATCCAACATTTGTTAGTCGATTATGATATTCAAAAAATTAGCCGTCCTTTTAGCTCTTTAAAAACACCCGTTTTTGACCGCACCTATAAAATTGAATTTAACGCTACTAGTAAAACCGATGCATTAATGCGAGCTTTAAACAAGCTAGAAGCGGTTGCCTATACCGAGAAAATTCCAGTAGACAAAATTAATGCTTCTCCAAACGACCCATTTTCCGAGAGCAGTATTCAATGGTATTTATCCACAGTACAAGCCTACGAAGCATGGGATCTTGGAGTTGGTTCTAAGGAAATAGTTATTGCTGTTGTTGATGATGCAGTAAAAATAGGGCATGAAGATTTGTTTGACAATATTTGGGTAAATACAGGAGAAATTCCTAATAATGGGATAGATGATGATGGCAATGGTTATATAGATGATGTAAACGGATGGGATGCAGCTCATTTTGATGGTAATCCAAATCCTCCTGCTTGGGCCAGCGATATTTTCTTTTCGCATGGTACGCATTGTGCAGGCACTGCAGCAGGGGTAACTAATAACGGACGAGGTATTGCCGCCATATCGCATAACGTAAGCTTAATGCCCGTAAAAGGGGCTAGAGATAGCGATTACGCATTAATAGGCGTTTGGGAAGGCGTATTGTATGCCATTAATAACAATGCCAACATTATTAGTTGTTCTTGGGGAAGCTACACGAATGTACAAACTTTTCAAAATATTATTGATGAAGCCTATAGCCGCAACATTACCATTTTTGCCGCTGCGGGAAACGACAACGTTTCTGATATTTTTTATCCTTGTGGATACAATCATGTAATATGTGTGGGTTCTTCTGCTCCTAGCGATATTGTATCGGGCTTTAGCAATTTTGGACAACAAGTTGATATTTATGCACCAGGTAGCGAAATCACAAGTGCTACTGCTACTAGCAATTCGTCTTACTTTAATTATAGTGGTACTTCTATGGCTACTCCTAATACCGCTAGTTTAGCAGCCCTCTTATTATCGCAAAACCCAAGCCTTGGTCCCGATGATATTTTAAGCTGTTTAATCAGCGGTGCGGATAATATCTCGGATTTAAATCCTAATTACGGCAATGTGTTAAGAATTAATGCACTAGGAACAATGTTATGTATCAATACGGATGATTGTTTAATACCCGTAAGCTTAAATGTAGTGTCTACCTCCGCTAATGTGTATACGTTAAGTTGGAGCGATATTACTTCGGCAGTTAATTATAATGTGCGCTATAGGGTTGTGGGCGAAGATTGGACAAGCCCTGTTTTGACAACAACCAATAGCCTAGATTTAACAAACCTTAATCCCTGTACGCCCTATGAGTTTCAGGTACAAAGCAACTGTGGTGCTGGCGATTTAAGCGACTATTCGGCTATTGATGCTTTTAATGTTTATGCTGCTGACGGATTTAGCTATTGTGCAGCAAGGGGTTTAACGTCTAATTTTGAATGGATAGCAGCGGTGAACCTAAACACCATTAACAATACCAGCGAAAATAATGATGGCTATCAAAATTTTACTTGCCAAGCTACAGCCTTAAATCAAGGAGATTCTTATGCGGTTAGTCTAAGCCCTGGTTTTTTTGCAGAGCCTTTTCCCGAATATTGGAAAGTGTTTATTGATTATAACCAAGATGGTGTTTTTGATAATGCAGAAGTCGCTTTTGAATCTGCTACCACTAATACTGCTATAGAAACAGGCAATATTACCATACCTGCTACGGCATTAACGGGTTTTACAACCATGCGAGTAATTATGAAGTGTGTAGGACCCAATGATCCTGGATTGCCAACAGCTTGTGGCAGTTTTCAGTTTGGAGAAGTAGAAGATTATGGCATTAATATTATAGGTGTTGAATTGCCTCCTTGTGATATGCCTACTAATTTACTGTTAGCCGATGTAGGAGCAACAACCGCCAATATTTCGTGGACAGCAGTAGCAGGCGCAACAAGTTACAACATTAGAATTAGACCTGTTGGCACTACAGAATGGAACAGTGGAACCGTAACGGCAAATGAAACCAATTTAAGTACCATGGGTGTTTGTACGGATTACGAAATACAAGTACAAACCAATTGTGGCGCAAACAACAGCGGGTATACCGAATCGTTGGTGTTTTCGACGGAAGGATGTGCAGTAGAAGCGTGTACAGCACCCAATAATATTTTGTTAGGCGCAACAAGCATCAATTCGATAAGCTTAAGCTGGGAAGAAGTACCTGGTGCTTTAGGATACGTTGTTGAATATCGTTTGGCAGATACTGGAATAGGTGTGATTAGTACTACGGAAACCAATATGATTAGCCTAACAGGATTAGCCCCTTGTATGGATTATCAATTTAGAGTAGCCACCACTTGTGAGGAAGGAGCAACAAGCGAGTACAGCGATTTTATGTTTTTTACAACCGAGTGTATGCCCTGCAATCCGCCACAAAATTTAAGTACCAGTCTTTTAACCGAATCGTCGGTTATTGTAACATGGGAAGAAGTGCCTAACGCCTTATCGTATGACGTGAGGGCAAAATCGGAAAACATGAGTTTTTGGTTAGAGTTAAATGTATTAGATTTTGATGTGTTTTTAGAAAATGCAGATCCTTGTACTCAATGGGAATTTCAGGTGCGTACGGTTTGTGTTGATGAAATAGCACCCAGTGCATACAGCGAACCTTTTTACATTACTTTAGCAGGATGCGATGATGGCTATTGTATTGCCCAAGCGCAAACCTCCACTTACGAATGGATTTCGGGTGTTAGTATTGGTGATTACAGCAATACATCGGGCAATGATGGGGGGTATGGTGATTATACCAACTCGATAATAGACCTAAGCCAAGGAGAAACCTATGACGCTAGTTTTAGCCCTGGTTTTGCAGCTACTCCTTTTCAGGAAACATGGACGGTATGGATAGACTGGAATCAGGATCTGAGTTTTAGTGAAAACGAAATTGCCTTTGGTACAAGCGACCCAAGTTCGGCAATTATTAATGGGGGAATAACCGTGCCCGCAGATGCCATGTTAGGCACAACACGTATGCGGGTAATGATGAAGTTTGTAAATAGTGGGCAGTTTGTTAGCGTACCACAAGCTTGTTTGTCTTATAGTTATGGAGAGGTAGAAGATTACACCATTAATATTATTGAACAAGGGGTAGGAGCAAGTAATAGCCTAGCAGTAAGAGTAAAATTAATGCTAGAAGGTGCCTATAATAACAATACCGATGAACCTAGTATGACCACCCATTTACGAGCTAACAATCTCCTACCAAATGAGCAGCCGTTTAATACTGCACCTTGGTTTTATAATGGCAACGAAAGTGCCGCAATCTTACCAAACGAAGCCGTTAATTGGGTGTTAGTAGAAATTAGAAACGCCAACTATCCTTATGATTTAGAAGCTCGAAATGCAGCACTACTCCTAGCAGATGGAACAGTCGTAGGTACAAATTCCGAAATAGATGCCATTCATTTTCCTGATTTAAATAGTGGCGAATACCATATCATTGTTCGTGCAAGAGGGCATTTAGATGTAATGAGTGCCAGAGCTGTTAGCCTGCCCAATATGTTGCCCTACGATTTTACCAATGCTGCAAATATTGCATTAGAAACGAAACAGTTAAAAACCCTTGGTAATGGTGTGTTTGCACTTTATGCGGGCGATATAGATAATAACGGTGTTATCAATTTTGCGGATTTTAATGCTTACCAGTCGCAACAAAACAATAGCAACCAATACAACGAAGCCGATTGCAATATGGATGGACAAGTAAATGCGCTCGATTATGATTTATACCAACCAAATGCGAGGGTAATTGGCCGTTCGGAAATTAGATATTAGGCAATACTTATGGAATTGGTGCTAGATAATTTACGTACAAAGCACCATTGAATAAAATGTTTGGGGATAACGACATCATGTTTTTAGGAAACTATTTTAAATATAGTTCCTAGCTACATGGTGTTTTTTTTTGTTGAATCCAGTAACAAAAAAAAGCGAAGCTTCTAAAAAAGAAACTTCGCTAATTGAGTTGAGCCTATTGGAATAAAGCTTTTTTATTTTTTTACCGTTACTTACTAGTATTAGTTCAAGGCCGTTTTAAAATCAAAAAAACTTAAATTCAGCAGGTAAAAATTTTAAATGCTAGATCTTCGATTTTCGATTTTCAATGAAAACAATCAAAAATCACATTTCAAATATCAAGCATCAAAAATCAATAGACTAGCGTACATAAAATTTACTATTTACTGCACCTTCTTCATTGCTAATACTAATAAAGTACATCCCTGCACTATAAGTAGAAACATCTAAAGTAAAGTCGTTTTGTTGTATATTGGTATTTTGAATCATTTTACCAGTAAGGTCATAAACAGCAACCTCAAAATTGGCGTAGCTGTTGTTGTTTAAGTTAATGCTTACAAAATCTACAGCAGGAACGGGTACAATAGATGCAATACCGAAACTTAACTGATCGAAATCGTTAATACCTACTGGGCACGATTCCATAACAGTAAGGGTATAGTATTCTCCTTGCTCATCACCAACATCATAAGTGATAATTGGATCTTCGGCAGTACCAAAGTTTGGACCTAAACCAGGTAAAAACTCACAAATAGCACCTTCTACATCTGAAATAGTCAATTCGCCAAGTACCTCGCTAATTGTTGCAAGTACACTTGATAATTCTGCTGGTAACTCAATTACAGGAATACCTATTACACCTGCAAGTGGGTTAATTAATTCTGCCAATGCATTTAACTCTGCTTGGTCGTAAGCAAAAGGAACAACTTTGTATTCACCAGGCTCTGCACCCGAAAAATCAAAAGTACCATCATAAGTTAAGCCAAATATTTTTTCTCCACCTTCTGGGTTACCATCGTCGTCTAATCTAGGATTGCCTTCTTGATCGTACAACTGATCTACATAAGGAGCTGTAATTACAAGCTGATAATCTGGTAAATCGTTAGAACTAAATGAATAATCGGTAACTTCTAAAGCTGCTGCATTGCTACCATCAATAGCGGCACAGGTAGCAGGAGGAACAGGAATAGATGCTACATCGTTTAAACGACAAGATTGTGCGAATGCATCCGTACTAAAAGCTATTAAAAATGCAGCACAAAATAGTGTAAGTAACTGTTTTTTCATTAGTGTTTTTTTAGAGAGGAACAGCAATACTCACCTATTTTAAGTGAGCTTTAAGCAGACCTCTAAGTTTGTAAAATTGTTTTCTAGGTATAAAGTTAGTAATTTTTTTGTTTATTGTTAAGCCTTTTGCAACCAAATTGGCATTTTTTAACTCTTTTAAGATGGTGTTTGTTTGTATTGTGCTTATGGCGAGCTTAATTTAAGTTATAAGGGTTTAAATGCTTGTCAATAAAAAAAGAACCTATGATTAGGAAATCGCCTACAGAAAATTTCCAATAATAAAGACCCGATGTAAATATTTGGGGGTTAAGCGTAATGGTAAATGTTTGTTGTGGAGAATCGTATTCTTCAAAAAACTTTTCTTCCCCTAAGTTATTTTCTACAGATATATCAACCTCTTCGTTTTTACTTAAAGGTGTTTTTAATTCAAATTGCAGCTCATAGTTGGTACAATCAAATGCCTCTTCAGGATGTGCTAATGATACTTGATTGGTGCGTAAAGAAAAGATAGAACTATGGTTTTTATAAATTGGGTGTGGAGCAAATAATTTTTCTAATTGTGCTAAGGTGTAACTGCCTGCTTGTTTTAGTTGTTTACGCCAACTGTTAGAAGCTTTGGCAGGAGTTTTTGCTCGCTGTTGCCCCAATGCTTTAAACATTTTTTCAGCACTACTTACTTTACGTTCTATTAGCACTCGCTTAGATAATTGCATTGCTTTTAAAATAGTGGCGGCTTCTGCATTTGCTTTAACAAAGGAGTCTACTTCTTGTTTTTGTGCTTCCGTAGCTTTATTATTTACATAAAGCTCAAATAGTTGAATAATGTGCTCGTTTAGTTCCATAAAGTTAGTCGCTAATTTTGGTTTAGCTGGTAGTGAGGTGGAAAAAATAAAGTATTGACGGTGCTAAGTTAAGCTTTTATCTGCTACTTAGTGAAAAGGGATAAATAAAATCGACCATTATCGTTTAAAAGTCTGTTCTTTTAAATTTTCGATTAATTAATGATTGCAACTTTTCTAAACAACGTTTTTTTTGGGAATAAAGTACCTGCCTGTTTTTATAATTTAATTTTTTTATTATCTCCTCCGTGCTTTGCTCATATACTAAGGTTGCATGAAGTATAGATTTGCAAGGGTCTTTTAAGTTATCTATATACTCTTCTACAATAGCTAATAACTCTGTAGATTCTAACTGTTGTTGAGCAGTATTATTATCTACTATGGAGGAGGAGTGGAGCAATTCCTCTTCATACAACTTACTTGCCTTTTGTTTCTTTATTTTTCCAATCCATAGATATTTAGCGATGGCATAGATATAGGTTTTTATTGAACTAGATAATTTAGATAACTTGCCTTCTAAAATATTTCGATAAAATATAGTAAAACTTTCATTGTAAATGTCAAGCGCATCTGCTTCCGAACATTTAAACTTTTTGCTCATCCACGCAAGAAAAGCATCGGACATATCCGTATACAATTGTGCTAACAGCTTTTCATCACCACTTTTTATTTGTAGTATGATGCTATTGGGGTGTATAGAAGTATTTTGCACTTAGCAGAGATTTATTAAAAAATTAGATGTTTGCACGTTTAACGTGTATAACAAATATAGCTTTTTTTACCTAAATTTACTAGGAGGGAGAATTAATATGACATTATATTGTTAATCGTTATCTATTGAAGTGTAATGTATTATGTTTTTATAATTAGTAATGATATATGGGATAGGTATTTCTCTTTTTCACAAAAAAAGTAGATTTAGCCTATTCACTTAATCTGTTTATCTTTTATTATAAATAGTATAAAAACCCTTTGGCTTAATAGATAAACCAAAGGGCATATTTTATGAGAAAGTATAAAACACTTCTCTGTCAACTACCTATATTTTAAGTTAAGTAACGCATAAAAAATAAATCCGTCATTTCTACTTGATCTTTTGCACTTA
>JAHDBT010000240.1 GCA_020630215.1 Bacteroidota bacterium | reverse complement strand
TTGAAGGCGTAACAGTAGAGTTATTCAACGGTGACGGAACTCCAACAGGAGAAACCACAACTACAGATGCTACAGGTTACTACGAATTTACCGACTTAACTCCTGGCGATTACTACGTAGTATTTGGAACACCAAATGATGACGAAGGTAATCCAATGATACCAACAGCTCAAGATGCTAGTGGTGATGATGCGACTGATAGTGATGCAGATACGACCACAGGTCAATCTAGCACTGTTACTTTAGAAGCAGGTGACCACGATCCAACATTGGATGCAGGTTTCTACCCAGAGTTAGACTTCGACTTATCATTAGTGAAAGACATCGTAACAGGTGGACCATTCTATCCTGGTGATGAAGTAACTTACATGATTACAGTAAGAAACGAAGGCGACATCAATGCAGCAAACGTTGTAATTACTGACCGTACTCCTGCAGGCTTAACATTAGCAGATGCAGATTGGACAGACAATATGGACGGAACTGCTGACTTTGCAATTCCAGGTGTTATAGTAGTAGGCGAAAGTGTAAGTGTAGAAATTACATTTACAATCAGTGCAGATGCAACAGGTTCTATCAACAACGTAGCAGAAATTTCTGATGCTACTGATGAAGATGGTAACCCAGTTACAGATGTAGATTCTACTCCAGATAACGAAGATCCTACAGAAGATGACCAAGACGATGAAATCATTAACGTTGGCGAATTAGCAAGCTTAGGTGATTACGTATGGTTAGATGCTGACCAAGACGGTACTCAAGATCCTAGTGAAGATGGTATTGCAGGCGTAACAGTAGAGTTATTTAATGGTAACGGAACTCCAACAGGAGAAACGACTACTACAGATGCTACAGGTTACTACGAATTTACCGACTTAACTCCTGGCGATTACTACGTAGTATTTGGTACGCCAAATGATACAGATGGTAATCCAATGAATCCTTCTCCTCAAGATGCTAGTGGAAATGATGCAACTGATAGTGATGCAAACCCAGTAACGGGTCAATCTAGTACTGTTACTTTAGACGCAGGCGACCACGATCCAACATTGGATGCAGGTTTCTATCCTACTCCTACAGGTTCTATCGGCGATACCGTTTGGTTAGACTTAGACGGTGACGGTGTACAAGACCCAGGTGAGCCAGGTATACCAGGTGTAACGGTAACATTAATCGACGAAAACGGCGATGTTATTACAACTGTTACAGATGAAAATGGTAACTACACATTTGATGAATTACCAGAAGGAACTTACACGGTAACTGTACCAACAAACGGTCCTGACGGTGAAACATTAACTACAGATGGTAGCATGACAGTAACCTTAGAACCAGGGGAAGAAATTACAACTGTTGACTTCGGTTACGAGCCACAACCTGCATCATTAGGTGATACAGTATGGTTAGACTTAGATGGCGACGGTGTACAAGACCCAGGTGAACAAGGTATCCCAGGTGTTACTGTAACCTTGTTAGACGACAACGGCAACGTTATCGGAACAACAGTAACAGACGCTAACGGAAACTATATGTTTACTGACTTACCAGCAGGTACGTACACAGTAACAGTTCCAAACATTGGTCCTGACGGTGAAACGTTAACTACTTCAAGTAGTATGACGACTACCTTAGAGCCAGGTGAAACAGACTTGACCTTAGACTTCGGTTATGTACCACCAACACCAGAGCCAGCTTCATTAGGTGACTTTGTATGGTTAGACTTAGATGGTGATGGCGTACAAGACCCAGGTGAGCAAGGTATTGCAGGTGTTACTGTAACCTTATTAGATAACAACGGTAATGTTGTTGCTACAATGGTTACAGATAATAATGGTAACTACATGTTTACTAACTTACCAGCAGGTACGTATACAGTAACGGTTCCAAACATGGGTCCTAATGGTGAAGGGTTAACTACTTCTAGTAGTATGACAACGACCTTGGAGCCAGGTGAAACGGATTTATCTCTTGACTTCGGTTACACGCCAGTTCCTGCTCAATTAAGCGGTACAGCATGGCAAGATTCTGATAACGATGGAGTATTGGATCCAAGTGAGCTATTGTTACCAAACGTATCAGTAGTACTTTACGATGACAACGGTGACGTATTAGGCGTAACATTAACAGATGTAAATGGTTACTATGAGTTTACAAACCTTGAACCAGGTACGTACACAGTAGAAGCACCATTATCGTTAACAACTCCTAATAACTTAACGTTAAGTGCGAACAGTACTTACACTACTACATTAGTAGCAGGCGAACACCAACCAAGTCTTGATTATCCATACATTATGCCAGCAGTTATTGCTGATGTAGTATTCTTGGATATTGATGAGGATGGAGACCGTGGCGAGGACGAACCAGGTATTGCTGGTATCATTATCATCTTATTTGGTGAAAATGGAGAAGTTGTTGCAACTACGACTACAGATGAAAACGGTGAGTTTGTATTTGAAGTAGAGCCAGGTACTTACACCATTGGTGTAGACCCTGAATCTATTCCTGAAGGTTCTGACTTTACAACTCCTGAAGAAGTAGTTGTAACAGTAGAGGATGGAGAAACAGTTGAGCAAGAAAACTTTGGTGTAACGCCAACTGCAACAGGTGACCCAATTCACTTGTGTACAGAAATCTTTACGCCAGTTGACTTATGTGTTAGCTTAACTCCAGGTGAAGTAATTGATATTGATGCTACACACAGTATCTTTGATTGCAACATTACGCAATCTGATCCTGAGTGTTTAACTTACCAACCATTCCCAGCATTCTCAGGTACAGATACTATTACAATGGTTATCTGTGACGAAAGTTCAAGTCCTGAAATATGCCGTGAGCAACCATTCATTATCCGTGTTGGATGTAGCGAACCAGTTGCAGACAACGACCATGCGGTTATCAGTCCTGATGGTGTAACCATCAATGACATGCCAATCCCTGGATTAAACGGATATACGGGTATTGATGTAGCTATCTTAACGAATGACGACGACTTCTGTGATGAAGAATTGACTGCTGCTATTATTGGCGGACCAGTAAATGGTATTGCTGCTATTAATCCTGACGGAAGCATCAGCTACATACCAAACGATGGTTATGTAGGTCAAGAAATCATTACTTATGAGTCTTGTAACGATTGTGGTGTGTGTGATGAAGCTATCTTGATAATTGATATTATCGGAGTGCCAGAACCACCAGAACCATGTGATCCGTTTACAGCGCAGTTATGTACAGAACCATTAGTTCCAGTAACTGTTTGTCCTGAATTCTGTTTAGATGGTAATTACACCATTACAGATGCAAGCACTTCATTTAGTTGTAGCTTATCTATCCAAGACGATTGCATCGTATACACGCCACTTCCATTATTTGATGGGGAGGATGTAGTAGAAGTAACTGCTTGTGATGATAACGGCAACTGTGATACCGCTTACATTTATGTTCAAGTTGGTAACTGTGACGGTTCTACACCAAACCAAGCTCCAGTAGCTGTTGATGATATGGAATTATCAGAAAATGGCGAAACAGTTTGTATTGCAGTAATGAATAATGATTACGATCCTGATGGCGATAACTTCTCTATCACTTCGTTTACACAACCGTTAAATGGTTCGGTAGTAATGTCGGGTAATAGCTTCTGCTACACACCTAACCCAGGCTACCAAGGTTTCGACTCTTTCGCATACCAAATTTGCGATAGCGAAGGAAACTGTGACTTTGCAACGGTAACGATTGAAGCAACAAGCACTTGTCAAGAAATAGTAACGATTTGTGCAGAACCAATCGAACCAATCGTGGTTTGTCCAGAGTTCTGTAACTTAACGGGTAATATTACAGTAACAAGCGCAGAAACAACTTATAACTGTAGTATCTTCATGACAGGCGGTGCTTGTGTTCAATACACTGCATTACCATTATTTGTTGGTGAAGAAACATTAACAATTACAGGTTGTAATGAATTCGGTCAATGTGAAACGGTTCAGATTACCGTAAATGTAACAGACGATTGTGCAGCATTTGAAGCAGAACAAGCACTAATTGGTACTGGTAAATTCGCAGAGGAAGTTACTAATGATTTAGTAAACAACCTTACGATGAACAGTATTGTGCCAGTTCCTGCTGTGGATTATGTTGAAATCAGCTTTACATCTACCAACGAACAAGTTGATATTGAAATCATGGACTTAACAGGTCGTATCATGAACATTATTCCTGTAGAAGCACACGATGGCGAAAACACTTTACGTGTAAGCGTTAGCGATTACGCTCCAGGTATGTACATGGTAAATGTTCGTACACAGGATGCCAAAGTAAATGGCAAGTTTGTAAAGCAGTAAGCAATAAGTAAGTTTACGTAAAGCTATCGAGTATGGTGTAAGCCTACTCGATAAGCTTTAGTAAATCAACTAAAACTTATAGTAATACAAGCTAATTTTAGCTTATAATTCAAAGCCTCCAATCTTTTTAAGATTGGGGGCTTTTTTTATGAAATAGGGCTATTTCATAACCCTTAATTGCTCTTTAAAAATGAGTAATGGTTGAAAAAAGAAAGAGAAATTCCCTTAAGGTGTGCAATTGTTTTTTTGATTTAATCCATAACTCATAATTTCCATTTCAAACTACTATTAATAAAGCTCTATATACACTTATCTGAATACATGTTACGGTTACTTATTTTAGTTTGAATAACTATCCTTTTATTTATATTTTTGTGTGTTGCTAGTTTCTTAAATAAATATGAATTATTTATTAGTGAATTTATTATTTTAAAGTAGTAACTATAACAATTATTTTTAACCTTAAAAATGTTTTATTATGAACTTAAGAAAAACTAATTTATTGGTATTGTTAATGATCTTTTTCCAATTAGCAAATGCACAAACCGAATCTGTAAGTAAGCCATTAATTGTAGGGGGAGCTTTTAATATCGTAGGCCAAAAAAATTCGTATTATTATTATTCTTTTTATCCAGAAAGTATATTTGCTGATATTCCTAGTGGATCTGATTTTTTGGGTTTCGATTTTATACCTTATGCTGCAAAAGAAATTAATCCTAATTGGCAATTAGGTTGCCAATTAAATTATAGATTAAGTATACTATATGATGATGCTAGGCTAATTAGACGGAATCAATTTGAATTGGGTATGTTTGCTAGGTATTTACTATTTCCTGAAAAAACATTTCATCCTTTTTTACAGCCGTATGCTGGTTATTTAATGCTATTTAATGATAAGGTGAGAGATGGAAAATTATATAGTAGATATAGAGTGAAAGCATTTAATGTAGAAATAAGACTTGGAGCATTATACAAAATTCATCCAAAATGGAATGCCGTTTTGTCTTTAGGCGGATTGAGATATCTTAACGGAGAATCTTGGGATACAGATGATACCTATAGGCACAAATTTAGTGCTTTTAGTATTAATTCTACCTTGTCGGGTATGCGAATTGGAATTGAAAGGAAGTTCTAACCCTACTTGTATGAGGAGTTCAACAGTTGTTTATTACGATATTATTTTACCTGTTGGTATCGCAGCCTTTCCAAGACGGAATTAAGCTAAATTAGGGTCTTTTTAGCATTCATTTCTAATAACCCATCTTAATTGTTTCTTGCTTGTAAAGCTCCTGATGAGGGCATATAAAGAGCTTCGTAAATTTCTCTACTAGGGAGAAAGAATAAAGCACAGCGCACTACTTATACAATTTGAATATTGGCTACTTAACGTGAACTAGAGATTAGTTTAATTGGAAACATGGTGTGACCTCGCTGAGGTTAATAGGTGTTTAATTGTATTTATTGGTTAACATACTTTGACCTTACTAAGGTCAGTTTTAATCGCCAAAGACCTCAGCGAGGTCAAAGTATGTTAGGAAATAATGAGTTTATTGCCTCGACCTCAGCGAGGTCGCACAATTAACAGTTAATCATGTTAATCTCTAGTTTACATTACTTAGATGATGCAATTTAAGTTAAATGTTGACGCTAGTTTCTTTGTATTAAGCAGCGGAAATAAAAACGAATTGGATGCATTTTTTTAATTAGTAAAACCTAGATATTTGATAAAATAAGTCCTTCCAATTTCAAAGTATAAATAATGCACTATGAAATTAATAATGTTTTTAGAATAGAAAAGCCTAATGTTATAAGGTAGATCTTGTTGTTTAAATGCTTATAAAATAGATTAAATGTAAATTATTAATTATTTGTAGGCAAGATGTTACTGCGAATTAGGTAATGCTGTGTAAATTTGATAAATTTGTATGGATGTGCAAGTTTTAAATCAAGATTATCCTAAACTTTTCATAGGCTTAGTAATTAGATATTGGCGATGCAATTGCTTGATAATCAGATTGTTGCGTTAGATTTGTGTTCGCTGAATTAGGCAAGGTAAGCAGATGAAAGAAGAACTGGTATGTTTATTGATGCGTCCAGAATTTGCTACTAAACAAGATGAATTTATTCAATTACTTAGCTTATTAAGCTTAGAAGGTGGAGAAGTCTTCAATTTTTTTTTGCCAAACACGAATGTAAAACGCTGATTATTAACTATTTATGATGTATTATATTAATGATTCGTGATGTTTGGGGCAAAATTTGCCCTTTGGCATAATACTTGCGGAAATTATTGTGCAACCAGCCTTGTCCACTTAAAAAAGTTGATGCTATAGTGTTTCAAAACTAGCATTATAGTAACTTTTAAAGACTGATTTGCATTAAAACTAAACAAACATTATATGAAACACACTTTACATTCTTTCCTTATTTATTCTATTCCAATTAAATCCTGTTTACGCTAAATATCTTTTAGATGTTTAGATGATTAACTTCTTTTTTCTAAAAAGGAGCTAGGTATTATTGGGTGTAGACCAATCAGAATGCTCTCAGATTTAATAAGTGTGATTTCTAAGGTTGTTAATTTTAACAACATTATACTGTATGTAAAACATTGTGGAAAACTCTAAGAATTGCCTGCCTAGATTTTTTTGAATTTAAGAAAATAGCCAATTTCTCATCGTGGAAATTAGCTAATTGCTTAGGTAACTGTTATTTTATATTGAAAGGGGTTTTAGCATAAAATAGCAATTATTTATACCAAGCATTTAGCTCAATTATATACCTACTTAGTTTTTTGATTATTGAAAGGGGTTTTAATCTATCAATCAATTAAGTAGTTCGTTTTTAACATTGCTTTGAAATTCGATTATTGAAAGGGGTTTTAATTTATCGACCAATAAGCAGTTAAGTTTTTAACAATAGATACAATGCTATCTGTTGTTTAACTATTTGATACTAAAGGTATTAAGTAGCGCAATTACTTGTGCTGCCCATATCTGCCGTAAGCAAATAAATACGACATTAAATTCATGGTTACACACAAAACAATTAGTATGAAAGCGGTTGCAAAATCGTTCTTCTTACTATCTTACTTCTGTCTGGGCATCACCGCTTTGACTGCCTCAAACACAGTAAGCAGCAATATTAATATTGGTGTTAACGATAGTTATATATCAACTACCAACTATTACAATTTTGGGGAAAATAGGCTTGAAGGCATTACTAATATTAATCTTAATAGTAGTAATGTTTTTCAGGCTATTGCTGTTGTTACTCCTTGTGAACACACCGTGTTATCAAATAACACAAATACAGGTATTGCCAACAATACCTCTTCTATAGTTTATTTATTGGCTAATCCTAATCTTAAACAATTTACAACCCAATTCTTATTCGATATAACATCAGTCAGCCACTTGTTATATCCTAGTACTTCCTTTAAAGAAACAGCTTCGTTTCTATGTAATTTTAACCATTCCAGTCAAATATTCTTTCTAAAAGATAAACCATGCTTTTCCACTTTTTTAGCAATTGCTAAAGAAGTGGAACGACTGTGTTATGCACTGGACCTACCTTATACTATTACACAACATACCTTAAAGGTGGCTGTAATTTCCGATAGTTAATAGTAATTATACTTTATAATTTGAAGACGAAACCCAGGTGAATAATTACTTGCCTATTAAACTATAAACAACCCGAAAGAAACATATTTTTAATATATTAGTAATAGACTAAAAGAACACAACAAACTTTAAATGGTTACAACTATGAAAAAAGTTTATCAACTTTTATTAACTATTGGCTGCTTGCTCGCTTTTATGCAAGTAGAGGCAGCAGTCAATGGTAAGGTCTACCGAGACTTTAATAACAACGGCATCATGGATGGGGGAGATGCTGGTGTTTATGGAGTTACTGTCTCAGGAATAGACCAGAGTGGAAATACGATTTCCACAACTACCGATGCAAACGGTAATTACTCGCTCGACATTCCAGGATGTACTGGAGAGACACGAGTAATGATTGATGTTGAGGGTTACAATAACAGTGACCCGAACGAAGGCGATAATATTTTTACTATCGCTAACTTCGTAGGAAACTCTACTGGAAATATGGGGGTTACTGATGTAACTTTCACTGGATGTAATTCATCCAATATCAATTTCGCAGTAGGTACGCCTGCAGATTATTGTGAAAATGCTCCTCGTGTAACAGCTCCCTGTTACGTAAATGGCGACCCTTTAGCGGGTGGCGACGCAGGAGACCCAGCTGCTTTTGTTGGATTCGATTATTCGGATACAGGAGCAGGTGCCAACTATTCTAGCTTCCCTCCTGGCGGGCCTAATATGCCTGATATGTTAGCGGATGCTTCTGAAGTTGGTGCTACATGGGGTGTGGCTTGGGATGTATACTCAGGCACGGTTTTCACCTCTGCAGTTTTAAAACGTCATAATGGTACTGGTCCTTTAGGGCTTGGTGGTATTTATCAAATTAGCGGAGGCGATGGTGGTGCTGTTAGCACTAACAATTTCTTCGACGTTAATGCTTGTTCTAACGTGGGTAGTGTAAACCGCCCAGATTTACCAGCAGATAAAGACTCGCCAAGTAATGATATCGACGCTTATACCTTCGTTGGGGAACGTGGTTTAGGCGATTTAGATATTTCTACCGATGGTACAGAATTATGGACGGTAAATTTAAGTACACGAGAATTACTTAAAATTGACATTAGAAATACCGTAGGTGGTCCGATTATATCGCCTACTTGTGCTAATGTTACTTCTTATGGTATTCCTACTCCTTGTGGAGCAAGTTCTAAGCCTTGGGCAACTAAATACTATCATGGAAAAGTCTATGTAGGTATTGCTTGTTCGGATGCTTCTAACTCTTACGTGTACGAATTCAATCCTGCTACAGGCGGATTCACCCAAATTTTAATCACCCCTTTAAATTATGATAAAGGTTGTGCTGCTGGTGGTGGACAAGGCTGTACTTGGAATGCATGGTCAAATAGTTTTGACGATGACCCAGCAGGTGGATTCTTTATTACTTATCCGCAACCAATTTTATCAGACATCGAATTCGATGGTTCTGGTAATATGATTTTAGGTTACCTTGACCGTTTAGGTCTGCAAACAGGTTACCAAAACGAATACAACGGTGCTTTACGTAATGGTTTAACAGGTGGTGATGTGCGTTATGCATACTACGATCCTGCTGCCGACCAATTTTACAATGAGTTAAATGGTAACTTAGTAGATGGCGCAGGCAACATCATTAGAAGCGGTTGTAATCTTGGCGGAGAAAACGGAAACGAATTCTTCTGTGGTGATGAAGGTACTTGTTGTAATCACAACGAGTCGGCTGTAGGTGGTTTAGCTATCAACAATTCTGTTGGCGATATTGCTACTTCTGCTATCGACCCTGAACAGCAAATTTGGGCTGGTGGGGTACTTTATATGAATACTTCAGATGGTTCTTACGATAGAGGTTACTCTATTTTTTATAATGCCAATACAGTTGCCTTTGCGGGTAAATCATTAGGTATTGGTGATATCGAATTATTATGTGGTTTACCAGCTATCGAAATTGGTAACCGTATATGGTTAGATGAAAATCAAAACGGACAACAAGATCCAGGGGAACCGGAAATTAGCGGGGTATTAGTACAATTATTAAACAGCGGTGGTAGCGTAATTGCTACAACTACTTCTGGTTTAGATGGTACCTACTACTTCTCAGATCTTGATCCAAATACAAATTATACAATTCAAATTCCATCTTCTGCTTTTGATGCGAACCAACCTTTAGAAAGCTTATTTGCTACAACTAGTAATGTTACTGGTAGCGATATGGTTGATTCGGATGGTGTAGAACAAGCAAATGGAAATGTAACAATTGCTGTTACTACTGGCGATGCTGGTGAAAATAACCATACTTACGATTTTGGTTTCATTAGCGATCCTTGTGATGCAGGTATTGGCTTAGATGCAGTTGTTACTAATGTAGAATGTGTTGGCGATAATACAGGTGCAATTGACTTAACAGTTGTTGGCGGTACCGCTCCTTTCACCTATGCTTGGGGCGATGGTTCTTTCTTAGAAGACCGTACTGGTTTAGCGGCTGGTTCTTACGTTGTAATTGTAACAGATGCAAATAACTGTCAAGCTGTTTCTGATGCTATTATTGTTGGAGGACCTGATTCTCCATTAAGCTTAAG
>JAHDBT010000239.1:4686-10574 GCA_020630215.1 Bacteroidota bacterium | reverse complement strand
CAAATTTCCAAACAAGACTGGAACGCCCGAGAAACCTCTTGGGATTTCCAACAAAACGAACTCCTTCGCATACAAAAAGAAGACACGCAATTAAGCATAGAAGATGTGTATGATTTGTATCAAGCCTATTGGAAAAACAAATTTTTTCAATTACATAAAAACGAAGAAAGCCTAAACCAAACCTTTATAGAAATATACAGTTTACAAGAAGAATTAAGTCCTGATGTTGCCCTAAAAGATATTACCATTTTACAACAAGAAGCAAAAATAGCCGAAGGGCAATTGCAGTTTCAGCCCAAAGAAATTGTAGCGCAATTTATTAGTTATGCCGTAGGCTGTATGTTTGGGCGTTACTCCTTAGATAAGCCAGGGCTAATACTAGCTAATAAGGGGCAAACATTAAAAGAGTATTTATCCATTATACAAACACATTTAGCCAATACAGGTGCTAAAACGCAAGCCCCAAGTTTTATGCCCGACGATGATAATATAATTCCTATACTAGAAGACGAATGGTTTGAGGATGATATAGTAGGACGATTTAAGCAGTTTTTAAAAGTAAGCTTTGGCACAAAAAACTTCGATACCAACCTAGCATTTATAGAAGAAATACTAGGCACAAAAATTCGCAAATACTTCCTAAAAGATTTCCATAAAGACCATATAAAACGCTATAAAAAACGCCCTATTTATTGGCTGTTTTCATCGCCTAATGATGCCTTTAATGCCCTAATCTATTTACATCGTTACACGCCCGATACCCTATATTTATTGCTCAATAATTACCTGCGCGAGTACCAAGAAAAATTAAACATCTCTTTGCAAGAACTACAACGCCTAGAAGAAACAGGCAACGACAAACAACAAAGCAAAGCCATGAGAGAAAAAGAAAAATACCGAAAAATAGTTAGCGAATTACAACAATACGAAAGAGATATTTTATATCCTCTAGCCAACGAACGCATTAAGCTTAACTTAGATGATGGGGTGTTGGTCAATTACAATAAACTAGGAAAAGCCCTAAAAACAGTGAAAGGCCTCAACGATGCAGCAGCCAAAACCAAAGTCAAAAAATTTGATTGGATAAATACCGAAGAAATTATTTAAATTTGCCCAACTGTTCTTTCCAATTGCATTGGAAAGCCCTAAATTACAATGGACGCAACTATTTAATTACCACTACTAGGGTGTCTTCCGACATCAGGTTAGGTACAATAAGAGCACATTATTTGTAACTTAATACTAGCGGAACAAACGGAGGTTCGGAGCATCTGTACATTCCATCTCCAGATGGAATACAGCTTACCCGATCTAACAGTAAGTAGTTTAACAGATAGTCGAAGCACCTTACGTTAAGTACACCCTATCCGATTGAAACAGGGCTATTAGCTACAAATTACGTCTATATCCGAAACCCAACCTGAAGTCGGAAGACAGGGGGGGCGAGTAAAACCTAGTATATTAATAACCCAATTAAATGAATTTTTGCCCACGAAACCAACCATTACAAAGGGCATCAATTATCATTTAACTACATCCACAGCACGAGAGAATAAAAAAACATGAGCAATATACAACAAGCTTTACAAAAAAACTTCGAGCAACATCGCATCATTTTCTGGTACGATGAAAAAGAAGAATTTCGACAAGACTACGAAGAATTTGCTTTAGCAGGTGTAGAGAAAGAACAAGCAGCACACAACGAGTTTTATCTAAAATACCTAGTAACCAAACAACATCCACAAAAAAAGTTTTTGTTGTATTTTCCATATCCACAACCTACCGATGCCGAAAATTGGCTGCTTGATTTAGAGCTAATGTACTATACTTTTCATACCGAAAGAGAAGCCATTTATTTACAAGAAATGGGTTTGTCTTACCATTACAAAGAGCTAGTAAGTCAGCATATATTGTTTTTTTATGCTAAAGAACGCCGACAAAAACTAAGCAATTTAATTACCAACCAACAAGCGAGTTTTAATGAGCTAAAAAACCTAATGCTTTGCATTGTATTAGGCAGTTCGCCAAATAAACTTACCCAATGTATTTTTGCCCATACCCAAGCCTTTTTAAATAATAACGATAAACCCAATAAAGAACTACAGCGTTTTAATTTATGGAATTATTATTGGCAAAGTATCCAAGAAAAATACCAATACCAAAGCAACAATCCCAGTATTTACGATTTCTTGATTGAAGTATTTACTCAGGAGTTTAGCGAATTAACAGCATCACAAGTAGAAGCCCCAAGCACAACACAAACAGCCCAACCAATAAATACAAGCCCTAAACTAAATGCAGATATAAAACTATTATTAAACGATTGGAAAGACAGCAAAACCTATCGCCAAGTTTTAGAAAACATCAGCAATAAAATAGCCAATGATATACAAGTAGCAAACACCTTAACAGATAAATCATTAGCTCAGTTAATGAGCAGCGATTTATTTGAACAAATTGATAAGGAAATTATAAGAACACTTGTATCGCAAATAATTGCCGAAAACACTAGTAATAGCGAAATACAAAACCACATTAAACAAAGGAGCAATACCTTTTGGTACAGTAATTTATCTAACTACTACGAGTGCATACGTTATGCAGCAGCAATGATAGAACAGGTTAGAACCCCAAAAAACACACAGCCACACAGCTTTGAAGAAGGCATTAGCGACTATGCCCATAATGCCTATAAAATAGATTATGCCTACCGTAAATTTATTTGGCATTATCGTTTAGGGCAACAAAAAGTAGTACTACAAGATTTAGCCAAAAAAATAAATAAAGTATACAGCAACGATTGGCTGTTGCCTTATAACGATAATTGGCAAAAGCATATTAATACCCTAGAAAAATGGCCTTTTTTAGCCGAGCGAAACCAACGAAACTTTTACAAGGGGCATGTGGCGGATTTCCCTAAAAAAGGTTTGCGTATTTTTGTTATTATTTCGGATGCCCTGCGCTACGAATGTGCCGAAGAATTGCGGAAATTATTACAAGCAGAAAACCGCTACAATGCACAGTTGCAATATATGGTAAGCGAAGTGCCAAGTTACACACAAGTAGGTATGTCTGCTTTATTGCCACATCAACAATTACAAATAAAACCATCAACAGATAATATCCTAGTAGATGAAATGCCAGCTATAGGTATACAAGGCAGAACAAAAATACTAAGCAAAAATGCCAATGCTAGAGCTACCGCAATTCATGCCAAAGAATTTATGGCGATGAATGCCAATATAGACGGTAGAGCCTATGTAAAACAATATGATGTAATTTACATTTATAGTAATCGCATAGACAAAAGAGGGGATGACAAAGCCAGCGAAGAACAGGTATTTGATGCCGTAGCCGAAGAACTAAATTATTTGGTAGAAGTAGTAAAAAAAATTACCAATATGAACGGCAGCAATATTTTTGTAACCGCCGATCATGGTTTTTTATACCAACACCATCCCCTAGAAACAATGGATTTTAGCGAAGCCACTTATACAGGTGCTGCATGGAAAGCGAACAGGCGGTTTGTAATAGGAGAGGAGCTAAAAGGCGATGCGGCAACCAAACACTTTACTGCCGAGCAATTAGGTTTTAACAATCCAAATGTAGATATACTCTTCCCAAAATCTATTAACCGATTGCGGGTAAAAGGAGCCGGTTCTCGTTTTGTACATGGCGGTACAAGCCTACAAGAAATTATAGTACCTTTACTTAAAATTAACAAAAAACGAGCCGACACCAATAGCAAAGTAAGTGTAGATGTAATACAAAAGTCGAGTAGCATTACCACTAATTTATTAGTCGTATCCTTTTTACAAAAAGACCTAGTAGATGAGAACACACTTCCTATAACTTTACGGGCAGGGCTTTATGCAGAAAAAGGCACTACGGCCATCAGCAATACCTTTACCTACACCTTCGATGCCACATCGGGTTTAGAAAGAGAACGTACACAAGAGGCTACTTTTCAATTAAGTCGAGATGCAGGAACTCGCTATCGCAACCAGCAAGTACAACTTATATTAGAAGCACCTTTAGAAGGAACCAACAAGTGGGTATTGTATAATAGTTTCACCTACATTATTCGCACATCGGGCGGCACCGATTTTGATTTTTGATTGTTCTTGCCAATTGCATTGGAAAGTAAGTTTTTTCAAGAGGATAATTTGACCTATTGATCGAAACTTTAGAAAATAGTTGACATCAAGCCAGGAGGCTTTAAGCCCGTTACGCTCCAGCCGAGAGGCTGGAACAGGCAGCAGGGTCAAGCGTCACCGCTTGAGCCAAACGGGTTTCAAGCCTCCCGGCTTGTAGCAAAAAGTGTAAACCACTTCGATAAACATGCCGATAATTTTCTTTTTTTTAGTAAAAAAATACCACGAAACAATACATAAACAATGAAAGCACTAGATAAAAAACTCAACGAACATTTTGCGGGCAGAGTAGTACGTAAAGACCTTACCAAATTGGTAAAAGGCAATGCCATAGTACCCACCTATGTACTAGAGTATTTACTAGGGCAATACTGCGCTACCGACGACGAGGCAACCATAAGTGCAGGCGTAGAAACCGTAAAAAAAGTAATAGCCAAACACTTTGTACATCGAGACGAGGCACAAATAATAATGCACACCGTAAGAGAACAAGGTTCGCATCGCATCATAGATAAAATAGCCGTTACCCTCAACGATAAAAAAGATCAGTACGAGGCAAGCTTCGCCAATTTAGGATTAAAAAAAATTCCTATTGCAGACGATATTATCAAGCAGCACAAAAAACTATTATCAAGTGGCGTGTGGTGCATTTTAAATATCGCCTATTTTTCTACCGATGAAAAAGGAGCCGTTCCGTGGGTCATCGAATCCTTAAAACCCATACAAGTTGCCCATTCCGATATTGTAGAATATAAAGCTGCACGAGCATATTTTACCAAAGAAGAATGGGTAGATGCCCTTTTGCAGACCATTGGATTAAATCCAGAAGAATTTACCTATCGTTCCAAACTATTACAGCTAACGAGGCTAGTACCATTTGTAGAAAATAATTTTAATTTAATAGAATTAGGGCCAAAAGGCACAGGTAAATCGCATATTTTTTCCGAGCTGTCGCCACATGGTATTTTAATTTCTGGAGGCGAAGTATCCAAAGCCAAATTATTTGTCAACAACAGCACAGGTCAGATAGGCTTAGTAGGATTTTGGGATGTAGTAGCCTACGATGAATTTGCAGGAAAAACCAAAAAAGCAGACAGAGGCTTAGTAGACATTTTAAAAAACTACATGGCCAATAAATCCTTTTCGAGAGGCACACAAGTATATGGCGCATCCGCCTCTATGGTATTCGTCGGCAACACCGACCATTCCGTTCCCTACATGCTCAAGCACAGTGATTTATTCGAAGCCCTCCCCAAAGACTATTACGACACCGCCTTTTTAGACCGAATGCACGCCTACCTACCAGGTTGGGAAGTCCAAAAGTTGCGCAACGAAATGTTCACCGAAGATTACGGCTTTATAGTAGATTACTTGGCAGAAGTACTAAAAGATTTACGCAAAGAAGACCAGACCCAAGCCTACACCCAATACTTCGATTTATCGAACACCATTACCACCCGTGATAAAACCGCCATTAGCAAAACCTTTTCGGGCTTAGTAAAAGTCATTTTCCCACATGGCGAATTTACCGAAGCCGATGCCAAAGAGCTATTAGATTTTGCGATAGAAAACAGAAAGCGAGTAAAAGAGCAACTACAAAAAATGGACGAAACCTTTAGAGAGGAGGTGGTAGAATTTAGTTATACAAGCAAAGCCACAGGCGAGCAACACCTAGTAGAAACCCTAGAAGTGCTACAATACATGCCCCGAAAAACAGCCGCCGCCGATTTACTA
>JAHDBT010000239.1:0-4586 GCA_020630215.1 Bacteroidota bacterium | reverse complement strand
GAATTAAAAGCAGGTCAAAAAATAATAAGAGACAATCAGCTAGGCATTTCCTACAATAACTTGTTTGGTGATTATTTAGTAGGAGCCACAGAAATACAAATCATTGATCCGTACATTCGCTTACCCTATCAATTGCGTAATTTAATGGAGTTTGCCAAACTTGTGAGCGAAAAGAGGAATGAGGGAGGGCATGATAATGATATAGAAGAAGTCAAGCTACATTTAATCACCAACAACAATGAAGAATACATAGAAAACGCTAAAGAGTCTTTCGAAACAATGGCTTATTCTTTAGAAAGCATCGGCATCCTATTTAGCTACGAATTTTTAGAACCGCTGCATGATCGTTCTATTGTTTTAAACAATGGCTGGAAAATAGTACTTGGTAGAGGTTTAGATTTATGGCAAAAAACGGGTGGGTGGTTTCATATTAATGAGTATATTCAAGAGCAGCGGTTTTGTAAGGGGTGTGAGGTTACTTTTTTGAGGGGGGAGGAATAACATACTGTTGTTATGCTTGCTAAAAACCTACTAAACCATCTTTGATAAGATGGCTTAATTAGGTTGTGTTGTATGGATAAAAAACTAATGTTGCGATTTTACAAATTTATGGGTACTAGTTTTTCCTTTACATAATAATCGAATAAAGTATATACCAGGTACAAGCGACTCAACAGAAATAGACGACGAAGGTGCTTTTATCTGCTGTACTATTTGTCCTTGACTATTGTAAATGCTTAATGTTTCAATTACTTCGCTTGATTGTACCGATAAAACTTTAGGATTGGGGTTAGGATACAACTTGATTTCTGCTGTAGGGTTTACTTCTGTTAATCCTACTGGTGCTGTGTTTTCTGAGTAGGTGATTACAGAATAGGCTAGAAGGATAGTATCATTATAGCGATTATCAGAGCTAAGAATATCAATATCGCCATCGCCATCAATATCAACAAGTGTTGGCAACTGATTCATTAATTCTTCCGAAAGCCCAAATGGATTTAGAGTGGGGTTGTCAAAATTTGGAGAAGTTGCGCTGCCTATATTTTCATAGTGAATAATGCCAGAAGGTGAATAACTATAACCTAATACATCTAGATCACCATCAAAATCAAAATCAGCAAAGAGAGGTGCTACTACGTTTCCGGATGGCAAGCCAAAGGGACCTTCTGCAGGTGAGGAATAGAGCGGAGAAGAGGGGGAACCTATATTTTCCTGATACTGTAGTGTATAGTCTTCTGTATCCCCATCTATAATAGTAGCAAAAAAATCAGCATCGCCATCATTATCTATATCCTGTAATTGTATAAAGCTATTTGAGTAAGGAATAACATACAGCCCAAATGGATTTATTGTAGGCTCTGCAAAACTGGGAGTAGATGCGTTACCAGTATTTTCATAAAATAATATTTCATTTCCTTCATCTTCATAACGATAGGCAGAACATAATAAATCTTGATCTCCATCCCCATCAATATCAGCAAAAATAGGCACAGCATAAATAGCAGGGATTTCTGTTAAGCCAAATGGACTCCGTAAAGGTTCTGCAAATTGTGGCTCCGTTGGAGAACCAATATTTTCTACAAATGTGAAAGAGGAAAAGTTATTACTAGCTTGCGAATACCCCTCTTCAAAAAGGAATAAGTCAAAATCCCCATCATTATCTAAATCTACCGATGTAGGTACTAATAGAGCTTCGACACCTTCATTAAAATCTGTTAGCCCAAATGGATTGTCTATAGGCGGCGCAAAAGTTTGTGCTAATATGGGATTATTAGCTCCTATAGTTAGACCGAGGCTAAACCCTAGTGTTCCTAATATTTTCTTTAATCGAGTATAAGGAATTTGTAGTAGTAATTCGCAACATAAGCGGTTAATTTTTGCTTGTAAAGCATTTCGATAAATCTCTATGCTTATGGCATTTGTTTTTTGATTGTTTTTAAATGCTTTAACCAATTTTTTTAAGTGCTTCTCTTTTGAGAGCATATTTTTTTGTTTCATGTGGGGTGTTAATTTTTTATTAAAAATAAAACAATGTAAAGATATTGAAATAAATATAAGTAAATAGAGTTTTTTGACATTTTTTTTAAAAAACACACTTCTATTCGATTCTCGTCACTAAGTTCCATCTTTTTAAAATACTTTGGAATACGCTCTCCCTCAAACCCATGTCAATATTAATACTCGTTTTCCCTTTACCAATAAAACACAACACCTGTTCCTCTACCAATGAAGTACGAATATTACGCATTCCATTTCCAAAACTTAAAAAGCCGGCATGGCCACCTCTTGCAGGTGTATGCAATTGTATATAGGGATGATTAGCGAGTGCTGCTACAGGGTAACATTCTTTGGGTAAAAAGGGATCGTTTTGAGCGTTAATAATGAGTGTAGGAATACTAATGTTTTGTAAGTAATTGATAGCACTACATTGTTGAAAATAGTCTTGCAAGCAGGTGAAACCGTATATATCTTTAAACATTTCTACATAGGTGGCAATGCTATTAACTTTAGCTAGTGCAGGGCGATTTAGTTCGGGATAAATGGCAATTTTTTGTTGGGTTTTATTTAACAAGCCTGCTAAAAAAAACTGCTCATAAAAACACATTATGCCTTTATTGAGGTGTTTTGTAACAGCCGCTAAATCTAAAGGGGTAGAAATGGCAATGGCATTTTTAATTTGTGGTAGTGCATTTTTACCTTGCTCCCCTAAGTATTTTAAGGTGATATTGCCGCCTAAACTAAAACCTACTAGCGTAATGTGGGTAAAGCCTTTTTTAATGGCATGGCGCACTACGGTATCTAAATCTTGACTGAAGCCAGCATGGTAAAATCCTTTGGTTTTGTTGAGACTGCCACTGCAACTACGCATGTTCCAAGCTAATACATTCATTCCTTCTTCGTTAATGGAGCGTACCATTCCTTTTACATAGTAACGATTACTGCTACCCTCAAACCCATGCGAAATAACAACTAACTTTTTCTTTTTGTCTACTAGCGACCAATCTAAATCTAAAAAGTCATTGTCGGGTGTTGCAATACGTTCTCTTTCGTAATTAACACCACTTACATGGCGAAAAAAATGAGGAATAAGGGTGTCTATATGTCCTAGTATTTGAGACCATTTGTTTTTTATTTGAGCAACTAACATGGTGATATTATTTTGATAATTAGTGAATAAAGTGAAAGGATTTTTACTGTTCGTCCCTAAGTAAAGTGCTAAGGGCAAAGCCACAAAAGAGCACACAGAAAATGGAAAAGAGTAAATACATTTTGAATAAGTTTTTGATTACAGCATCAAGCTTATTGCTTAATTGCGTTGACACCTCAAATATCGCCCAAGTAGCTGCTCAAAATTGCACACTATTTATGTGACTTATTGACTAGAAATTATTGTTTTTAATGTCATTTTTTGTTTTAAATTGTTGATTGTTAATTTATTAGCAATTTTTAATTGCTCTTATTTATTCACTAGAAATGGTGATTTTATAGTATATAAACCGTAAGTTTTTCTCAAAAAGCACAAAAAAAAGGCTGCCGACTTTACGCCGACAACCTAAAAGTGTCTGAAAAAATGTTGTTATTTAAAGGGTTGCATACCTATTAAACCATCTCTTAATATCGCACCGCATCCACTCCAATTAAACTAGTATTATCATAATACAAGTTATAATCGCTAATGGTAACATTGCCATCCAAGTTTAAATCGGCAGGAAGGTATTGATTGATGGCTGCGCCGCTGTTTGTGTACTGGTTAAAATCAAACACATTGATTACGCCATTGCCATCTATATCGCCTGCATACATGCCATAAACACCAGGGGCTAGTTCTACTTGTTGTCCTAGCATGGCTTCGTTGGCATTGGTGGTAAAATCTTGCTGTAAAACACCGTTGATAATTTGCTCTGGGGCATTGCTGATAATATCTAGGTGATTGCGGGTTCTTATTAGTACTCGATAGCGGGCTAGGGGATCGAGGTTGTAAAATCGAAGTCCATTGGTAATACCATTGGTAGCAATTACTCGTCCATCGCTTAATAAAAGTCCTGCGTGTTTTTCAATGCTTACTAAGCCGTCGGAATCAAAAACTTCAAGGAGTACCCAATCTATAGCATCGCTAGGTAAATCGTCAATATTAGCAAATGATTCGTTGCCTGTGTAGTTCCAAGGGCTAGTGTTAAAGGGTTGTGCTATTGGTAGTAAATTATTTCGGAGTAAATGATTATCCATTTGGTAAGTGCTGAATAATTGATAATCGGAAGGAGGTAAAAAATTACCTTGTAAAAATGTATTTACTTGTGCAATAATAGGAAGTGTTTCTTCTGAAGAAAATACAGAGAAAGCAGTACTGTTACCACTCATTGGAATAACAACCCCTCCATTATCTAACACAATGCCGCCATCTGTAGTGATGGTGAAATCTTCTGGATCGCCAATTGGCACTTCATCAATTACTACTTCTAATACGCCTATTTTTCCTTGGCATAAAACATTTTCATGATTAATGCGTGTTAAGGCTATATGCACTTTTTGGTTGGCTTCATCTACTATATATGTTGACATAAAGTCAATACCTTCTACCCCTAAAC
>JAHDBT010000003.1 GCA_020630215.1 Bacteroidota bacterium | reverse complement strand
ACCGTTTATCCTTGAAGCTAAAAGACAAGAGCGGTAATTGGCGTGTTAATCATGATTACATCGAGGGGCTATCCGACAAGATGTTCACTAGATCCGATTTCGAAAACAAGGCTAAAAGAGCCGAAATAATTGAAAAGATAAGCGAACTGGTAAAACAGCTTGATACGGAAATTAAGAAACTCAAAAATTAACAACAATAAAAGTTTAATAAAAAGTGTAATTATTAAGCTTTTATTGTTATATTTGCATATCATACAATCAAAATAAAATTTATTATGGCTATTATCAAAAAAGAGGACTTAGGAAATACAGTTGCTGAACTGAAAACAGCAGCAAAGGCTTTTAATGCTGGCAAAGATGCCGTTTCGGTACATATTGCTAAGCTTGAAGCTATACAAAAAATAGAAACCAAAGAGGCACGTAATGAGGCCCGAACTTTAGTCGGTGCTGCTAAAAAGGAACTAAAAAACTACTTAGCTTTAGGCTTAGACCTAAGAAAACCACTAAACAGACTAGGCAAGAGTATTATAGCGGTCGAAAAGGAAAATTCAATCCCTTTAAAATCACTCATTGCCGAAAAAACGGCAGCAATTACCGCTTTTGATATTGAAGTGGAAAGAAAACGACAAGCAGAAGCTGCACGGATTGAAGCCGAAGCTGAAAAGGAACGCCAAAAAGTGCGAGCCGAACAAAAGCGAGTGGATGACTTGGCGCAGGAAATTACCGTTTTTAGAAGCGAACTAACTGAAATATACCGAAGCTTGCAAAACTGCACAGCATCGGAATTTAAAGCCGTTTCTAATCGAGTAAAGGCGACATTGAATGATGCAAGGGTTCACACTAGTATTTTCCAAGAACGCACCGACGAAGTAGTGCAGATGCTTGACAATTGCAAAAACGCAGTAAATACCCTAATCGAAGCGAAACAAGAACAAGTAAAAATCGAATTAGAAGCCGCTAAGCTTGAAGCCGAAAACAAGGCCCAAGCAGCCGAACTTCGACGGCTCGAAGCCAAAGCCGCAAAAGCCAAAGCAGATGCCGAAGCGGAAAAAGTAAGACTACAACAAGAGCTGGAGGAAGCAGAAGCCGAAAAAGTGCGTATTGAAGCCGAGCGTAAAAAACGGGCCGCTGCTGTCTTGAAGCAACAAGAACTGGAGGCAGAAGCAAGCAAGATTGAAGCCGAAAAATTAAAAGGCATAAAAAGCGGTTTTAGTGTTGAGGTGGTTGACATTGATTTAGTGCCTGATCAATTCATAAAAAAGACACTTAAACTAAAAGAAGTAAATAAGTTTGTAAAACTTGGTAATACAGAAATCAAAGGGCTAAAAATAACAACTAAAAACGGTTTGACCTTTTCGACCAAGTAGAAGCCACTAATTAAGAGAAAAGCCCGAAGCATTTATTGTTTCGGGCTTTTTTGTTGTTTTTTTAAAAGAAAAGTAAACTTTTATTTGTTTTTGTTTGGTTTTGATAGTTATTAGTGTTATCTTTGAGTATCGTAAGGAAGTAATGACACTTTCTTTAAAAAACAAGATATTATGACTTTAGGAGCAATTTTCAAAATCGACGCTAAAGATTTCAATACCATACATGCAAGCGAAAACGAATACAAATCATTAGTAACAACCCTAAGTGTAAGTTATTTTCACTCGTATAGTTTCGTATTAGACCACACGATAAAAACAGCAAATCAAATTACATTCCATGATAGAGCCGACAATGGCAGAGATGAAACATTTACTCTTAGAGTAAGAAAAGTAACTAAATTTTCAGACGAGAAAATACAGGAAGTAAAGCAAATCATAATCGACAACGGAGGCACAATTTTACGCCAAAAAATAAAGCGAATATTGCAAGAAAAAATGAGCCGAGTACAAGCAAACCACCTGCTTGATGCTTGTGATTTGAAGTCAAGAGGAGTAAGAAGTGAAAACACTGATTACCTAGTAGATGAATATTATATTTAACAGCTTTATTTTAACCCACCCCAAACCCCGTCCTATTAGATTAGTCGGGGGTTTGGCAGTAGAAACAATAATTTTTAAACAAAATAAAATACAGAATTATGACTTTAAGTTCAAAACAGATTACATTGGCTTTTGCATCGGAAATTAAAAACAATGATTTTAAAAATAATGACCTTTTTTGGTATATGCCAAGCGGTCAAAGATTAGCCGAAGCACTCAAAACTGAAATGTTTGAAAATAATTTTGCTTACGTAAATAACGACTGCTTAGATGCGGTCAAATTAATAAAGGACGGTAAGGTAATAGAATTACCCCGAAAAACCTTGATAGGTGGGGATAGCTATAGCCAATACGGCAATCGTGGCGAAAGAATAAGCGAAAAGGGCGAAACCGTATCGCAATATATGGAGCGAATTAAAGGCTACGATTATGATTACATTGTTCTGCTTGAAAGCAACCATCCGAGCCGACAATGTGGATATGCAAATTATTGCTACTTAATCATACCAAAAGACACAAGCGAGGCAAAAGAAGTTAGTGTATACAACAGCGATGCCCTAAAAACCATAAATGATTTTTTAAGCAAAAAATCATACATTGCCAATAAAAAAGCAGCTAAAAAAGCTTATAAATTAACCTTAAAAAATCGCAAGTAATGGATTTCAAGAACGTAAAACGAAAGGAATTAATATTACTAATACTGGCATCGAATTACCAAAACACAACAAAAAAAGGCTTTGGTGTTAGATTTTTCGAAAAGCCAGTCGGTAGTGTTAGACTAGTACTGGCGTTAGGACAAAACTATTTAAGGGGATATATTTCCGAAAGAAGCAAAGAGAATGACCCAAGAAAAGACTTTTTTGTTAGGATTGGTGAGGCATTCTCATTGATTGGAAACGGAGAAAATAAAACCAAAAAAGAAATACTCAACTTGATTTCCAAGTTTGAATGCGATGCGCTTAAAATGAAATCTGCAGGGCATTGCGTAACGCGCTCAAGCCTAAAAAGACAGTCCAACAACAGTAAAGGCTGGGGTTATTTTGATACTGCAAAATAAACATTACCCCGAAAAACCAAACCCCGTTCCTTAACAGTTCGGGGCTTTTGGGTGCAAGAATTAATTTTTAAATCAAAATCAAAATATCATGTCAAAGAAAAAAGCATTTGTACTTCAAAAGTTATTTAAAGAGACGTTTATTAATAATGCCACTAAAAGTATTGTTGGTGTTTTTGGCAACCTAAAAAAAGCAGAAAAATACGCCAAAAAAACAAACCCAAAGATACAAGTTTGTTATAGCGAAACAGAAGCTGACGAAGAAAAACAGTATTTTTTTATAGAAGAAACTATTGCACATTAAACCAAAACCTAAACCCCGTACCTTAACAGTTCGGGGCTTTGGCAGTACAATCATTAATTTAAAACTAAAAAAATAGACCGATGAAAAGGAAAGCATTTTTATTTGAGTGGAACGGTAAGGCTGTAATATTTGAAAGCCTAAAGGATGCAAAGGAGGACAAAAGCTGCCCTTTGGTTTTACATCAATTATACATCAAGTCTTGTATAAGAAAAGACTTTGAGAAAAAAGGAACTTACGAGAAAATACCAATCCAAAGAGCTGAAAAGTACTCAACCCCTGACCTTACAGTTCAATCCGTATTGGTGGAGGTTGAAGTTTCTTATTTTGCCGTTTTGGATGAACGGAAAATAACCGTAACCACTAAGGCAGGAAAAAGAAATGCTAGGAAAAAACTAGCAGCAGCGGTTGATCCTGGGTAGTTTTCTTTTTGCTTGTTTTTTGTTGTTTTTTCAAAAGAAAAGTAAACTTTTATTTGTTTTTGTTTGGTTTTTATAATTATTAGCCTTGTCTTTGAGTATCGTAAGGAAGTAATGACGCTTTCTTTAAAAAAACAAGATATTATGACTTTAGTAAAAGCAGGAACAAAAATGGAAATTTATTACAAATGGCAGCATGATGGCTGTCAATTAATAGCAGTAAAAGGAAATAGGGTAATCAAAAAATGCAATTTGCATTTAGATATTCCTGAACACATAGAGGCGCAACTAGATAGCTGTCCTTTTGCCGACGAAGCGGCAACTGTGGCTAACTACACACTAGGGGCGCAGCCTAAGCTAATTTTAGTAAAAATAACCAAAAAAGAGGCGGCTCAAATTGTCGCCAAATGGAACGGATGGAGCAATGTTTACAAAACAAGGAAAACTGAACATATACACCTAAGGCTTGATATTGACATGAAAAATGTAAAAAGCGTTTCGCATTATAACAATATCGCTAAAAAATACCACAACAATTAACACTAATACAATTACTTTTTTTTAACTTTTTTAATATTTACAAAAATGAACAAAACAATCGCATCTTACCCAGTATCAAAATTTTTGAGTGCCAGTCAGATAAAAGAACACCGACTAGAGGGGCATAATTGCTACCAGTCATTAGAAGCAAAAAATGCTTCAAACATTTTTAAGATTACTGACGAAAACAATCAGCCAACCCATGCCTATATTGAGCAGCAAAAAAACCGAAATATTGTAAAGTATTCTGGATAACACGCTATGTTTAAAACCCCAAACACCCCGTTCCGTAAATGGTTCGGGGATTTGGTGGTGAAAGGATTAATTTTTAAATCAAAAAAAGCAAGGTAAGTAGGCAGTATTGATATTGCTAAAAAAGCATCGAAAGACGGACATCAAGAACTAATTGCTGAATTAGAGAATAAAAGAATTTTGCGTTCAAAAAAAATTAAAGCATGGAAAGACTGTTACCAGGAACACTATAAAGAAAATTTCTGGTAACTAATCCCTTGAAAAGCCAAAATACCATCGTTAATACCGATAGTATTTTGGCTTTTTTATTACCACTTATTCTTAGGACATTCTACCTCTTCCAGTTCTGCATCAACAACAATCGAGCCACTAAAAGGATCTTTTATGTTTTTATCTAAGTGCGAATACATTGCTTTTATATCGACAAAACAACCGCAACCGCCCCTGCTTTCCTCGCATTTTCTATTTTTTGGATTTAGCACATCGCAACCATTGCAAGTATCAATCCTTTTTTTTGCAACATCATCCGAAGCCTTAATGCCAAATGTTTTCGCTGCCTTTTCTGCAAGGATTTTTTGCATACTAATCGGAACGTGAGCCAAATCTAAAAGCCCACTAATTACACCCATTACATCCATTTTTGTTTGATTTATTTTCATTAAGAAATGCAAAACCACTGTGTTTGCGTGGCTTTACTTCACAATCGGCATCCGTCGAACACTCGCTTTGATTTGGAGGGTACAACGGAAAATGCTCTTTATTTTTTAATTCGTCCTTTATTTTTTCCCAGTAAGTTTCAATACCTTTTTTATAGCTTGAACGCAAAACCTTTACGTCTCCTATTTCGGCACTTTCTACAAACTCAGTTTTTGCCTTAGTTAATCCTGAATTTGTATTTTGTACCCATGTAGTCGGCAAAGAATGATACAAAGATAACCACCCGATCAGGTCGCCTAATCCACAATACCACAATTCATTGTAATATGGATTTAAGAATTTCGGCACCTGTTCCCATGAAACCAAATCAGGTTCGTTTGTATTTCCATTAATTAGGGACTTATAAAGCAATCCGTCACTAATCACAAAATCATCTACACTGTACTGCTTGTTTTCGTTCCATTTTTCTGCCAACTTATACGAGCTGTAAAATACAGGATTTAGCGAGTTGCAAAAATCATTAAACAAATCTTTGCCTAAGCATTTAAATATTTCATTTTCGGCAATTGGTATAAAAAGGCATATTTTAGAAAAATCATAGTTTGGGCCTACAGGGATCAGGCACTCAATTTCGCAAGATTTAGTCAGTTTCTTTTTCAATTTCTTTAATTTTTTCTATTAATAATGGGTTAGAGCAATGTTTGGCAAATAAAAAGAAATTTTGCAAGTCCTTTTCGTGAACCAGTGGAGGGTATTCAAGCCCCCTAATAATTTTTAGTTTTCTAAGGTAGCCTATAAATTGCCTGTTTGACGAGTTATTTTTTATCCCAAAACTAGGATTTTCGTCAATAACTTTTCCAGCTTGTTTATAATTCTCTAGGTCTGTATTTTTCGTTGTAAACATTTGGGTATTTTCTTATATTGATTATTAATTGTATTTCTTGCATCATTTCTTGTAAACACATCGAGCAGCCGACATTGTGCTTTTTGCCCGTTTGCTCCTCGATTATCTTTGATATTTCCCTTGCTATATTGTCGTCAGTTCTTTTTTTAACGTACTCTTTGAAAAGTTCGTGTATCTTGATAACGCTTTTTTCTGACATTTTAAAAGTCGCTTCTACAAAATGCCAGTTTGTTTTATACTCGGAATGCTTCATTTGTTGTGCTTATTGTTTCCGCAACTTCGATTGTTTCGGCAACAGGATTAACGTAAACAGTTCGCTGTATTTCTTGCCCTGCTATGTCTCTAATGCGATTGTCGCTATTATTAGAAATAACATTTGTTGTGCTATTGTTGACAATAGACCCCAAAAAGGACGGTATCCTAGCAGCAAGTTCGCCAATGTTTCCACCATTTGCAAGCTTGGTTGATGCAATTTTTGGAACTGAAAAACCACTAAAATTATAACCATTTGAGGTAAGAAAATCAGCCATAACAGGGTCAGCCATCATTTGCCCCGAAAGTTGCTTGTTAATTACAAACGGGCTGCCGTCTTTGTTAATCAAAAACAACTCGCCCCCCTCGGCACGAAAATCGGTACCTGCATACCGAAAATGTAAGTCGTCACCCGAACTATGCGAGCCTGCTTGTATCATTCCGCCGCTTTTCGGCAACTTACCCTTTTTGCTTATTTGCTCCAAATCACCCCCATCGCTAAGTGCAAAAGCTTTTCTAGCACTTGCAATTGTGCTTAATATTTGAGCCGCAACCGTTGCAATGCTTACCAAGTTCGCAGGAAATGGTTGCAACCCTGCTTGGGCGATACTCGAAACGGTCGCTGCTAATGCGGCCGCATTTTGGGCAACTGTTGCAATCTCGGCTGCTTTTGTGAACGCCTTTTGCGCTTTCGTTCCCTCTTCAAAAGTTCCTGCTATTTGAGAAAGCCCACTATTTAATGACCCGAAAGCTTGTGCCGAAGCCTTTGCGCCAAGTTCTATTTTTTTAAGATTTAAACCGTCAATTTTGGCATTTACTTCGTCGATATTCTCGCTAATCTCAAATTTTAGCAAAGGATCGTCAGTGGAATTATAAAGTTCTTTCAGCTCCTCCAATTTGCTCCCTGCCTGTTCTGCAAATTCGTCTATTTGCCCGAAGTCCGAAAAGCCTGTTATATCAGTACTCGCAATGTCGATTGTTGACAATTCAGATTGTAAAGCTGCAAGCTGTTCGTTTGCTCGGTCAATGTCGAAAAGTTCGTTTCCTAAGTTTTCGCCAATAGTTGCTTCTAATTCCGAAATTAAATCGGAAACCTGTTGTTTTGCTTCGTCGGCACTTATGTTGCCAGCACGTAAATCAATACTAAGGTCAAATACTTCGTTTGATATTGTTTCGGTCAAAACCTCGTCGATACCCTCCTCCAGTTCGTTCTGAAAACTGTCAAGGTCGCCAATAGCAGCATCAATTTTTACATCATATTTTATTTGCTCGCTTTCAAGCTGTGCATTTACTTTCTCGATTGCCTTGTCAATATTGGCAGTACTCGCACCAATTTCTATTTGTTGGGCTTTTAGATTTTCTAAGCCCTCCAGGGTGTTAGTTAATTTTTCAACATTGCTTGCTGCATCGTCCGAAAGTGAAATTCCTGTACTAGCATCTTTTAGTAACTCAACGCCTTTTTTAACGTCCGAAAGCTGACTTTCAAGTTCTGAAAGTTGCTCGAGCAAAGGTAGTGTTTCGTCTATATCGCTAACAGACTTTATTTGTGCCTCTAAGTCCGAAATGCTTTTTTCAAGTATCGGAATAATGCCTTTTATGCTGTCCTCAATTTTTGGAGCAACAATTTCTGCTTTTGACGTTTGTTTATTAAACTCGTCGGTGTAAGTTTTTGCAGCATTTTTCCCTGCTTTTTTTGCAGTCGATGTTGTTTTTTTGTTATCTATAATCGGATCAACATCTACCTTAACGGGCGTTGCTTGTTCTTTGAGCTCGGCAATTTTATCTGCTACTTGCTTGTATCTTTTTTCATCAATAAGCGAGCCGTCTCCGCTGTTAATTTTTACTTTTAGACTTTCAAGTTCTGCACCTAATCGTTCAATTTCCGAAGTGCTTTTGTTCGCTGCCTGTCCATATTGGTTCTGTAATGCAGTTCGTTCTTCTAGTCTGTTTTTTACAAGGCTCGCTGCTTCATCATAAGCTTTATTTGCTCCGCCAATTTCACGGATTAACAATTCAAGTTCCTTACTTGTACCCCCGAAAAGGTCAGTAAATCCTTTTCTTTCACCTGTTAATGAAGTATCAGTACTAAGAAAATCTGAAAGACCAATTCTAGTATTTTTGTATTTTTCAATAGCGTCTCGTGCCAATTCAACAGCATCGTTACTATCAATTAACACAATACCCTGTTTTTCAAGTTCGGGCCTTACTTTAGTCTCTATAATATTACCCAGTTCTTTTAAAGCGTCTCTTTGTCTTGAAAATGCTTCTGTCTGCTTGTCGGCAGCATCCTTTATTCGTTCTTCTTGTGACTGTAAGATTATTTTCGCTTCATATTCATTATTAACTTCTGCAAGCTTGGCCCTTAATTGCTCGTTTGTAACCGTTTCGGCATTAAGCTTTCCTAAGAAATCAGGGTATTGTGTCTGTAAATCACTAATTAAGTCGTTTCTTAGTTCTTGATTATCATTAACAAGTGTTATTGAGCCGACTAATCCGTTTAGTTCCGCCTGTTCTTCTCGTAGTTTTTCAGATACAGGCAGTTTAATAAAATCAGTAAAGCTATTAACTAGCTCAGTTAATCCGCCAAGCACATCACGTAAGCCGCCCTCGTATAACGATACAAGTTCAATCTGTAATGTTTGAATAGCAGAAAGGAAGATATTAAATTGTGCATTTAATGTGTCTCTTTGTATTGCTGCTGTTTTTGCTGCTGTACCCCCTGCGTTTTCAAGCTCTTTTGTGTATCCACGTAAGGCATTAGACCCGACCAATACTTGTTCGCCAGTTTCTGTTATTACCTTTTTTTGTGCTGTAAGAAGTAGACTAAAATTCTTAGATGCTTCTTGTCCGAAAATCTGCGATATTGCTGCTTGTTTTTGCTTGTCGGCAAAGCCTTCGGTTGCCTTTTCTACATTTTCCAGTAATTTCGCAAGCCCTACAAATTCGCCCTGCTGGTTGAATACTTCAACACCTAATTCCTTAGCGGCTTTTGCTGTTTTCTTATTGTCATCTGCAAGTCTTGAAAGTGCGCTGCTTATCGTTTGTGTGGCGATTGTACCGCTTAATCCGCTATCTGCAAGTAAACCTTGTGCTGCGGTCACTTCCTCAAATGATATTTTTAAAATATTTGCAATTGGAGCAATAAGCTTTGAACTTTCTCGGTAAGTTTCTAATGACAACGCACTAGTATTGAAAGCCTTTACAATGACATCCGATAAATTAGTTGCTTCGCTTGCATTTTCCTTATACGCCTTTATAGTTGTTCCGATTACATCAGCCGTTTCATCAATTCCGTTATTTGTTGCTGTAGAAGCATCGACAATTCCCGAAAGTGCATCAACCGTTTGATTGGCAGAAAAACCAAGTCTTGAAAGGTTCGTTTCTGCCCTTGAAATATCTTGTGCCAAAAATTGAGTATCTCCTCCAAGTTCCAGTGCCTTGGTTCGTAATTTTTCAAACTCAATACTTGTTGCCCCTGCAATAGCCCCTGCGTTTGTCAATTCCTGTTCAAACCCTGCAAAAGTTTTAAGGCTACCTGTGGCAAAGTCCTTGATTACCCCTAGTAGTTGCTGCGATATAGTGAAGCCAATACCAAGCAATGCACCCTCCAGTATCTTGCTGCCTTTGCTTGTTTTTTCAAAAGAATTATTTATGTTGTCAATTTGCTTATCTACTCTTTTTAGCTCCTTTGATAAATCCCTTGCTTGTGCTTCTAGTACTTCATATTCCTTTGTGCCTTTTTTTGTTTTTACCAATTCACTAACGACGGCTTTTGATTTTTCAATCAAGTTTTGCTGCTCTTTGGCAAGATCCTTTGATTGTTTTTTTAATAAATCAATGCCTCCAAATTCATTAAAAAAATCAGCAATGCCCCTTGTGTATTCGCCAACTAATGTATTATTGCCCGAAACAGCACGGTCAAAGTCACGAAGCTTTTTTGAATTTTCAGTTATTTTGCTTTTCAACTTCTCGAAGTCCTCCGTTGCTGCATCAATCGGCAAAGATTTTAAGCTATCTCTAAGCCTTGCCGTCTCGGCTGATAATTGCTTGTAACTACCTAACGAAAACTGCAAACTTTCAAACTCTTTTGCCTGTAATCTTATTTCCTTATTTGTAACACTCGCTATTGATTTTAGCCTTGCCATTTCTTCAGTAAGCTTGGCGTAAGTTTCGGGGTCAGTTATGCCCCCGTCCTCGCTTCTTACTGCAAGTTCTTTTCTTATTTCTTTTATTCTTGCCTTTACATCTCCTAGATTTTTTAGCTCCTCGTTGATCCCGACAAACTTCAATCTTGCAAGTATAGTTTTTTCTTTAGCCATTTTTATATTGGTGCGTTTACGTAAATATAAACTTTTCAACTTACATAAGCAAATTATTTGACTTTTTGCCTTTTTTGTATTAAATTCACGTATAAATTAAATCAAACAAAATACAATTACAATGCAAGAAATCACATCAAAAGAAGCTACCAAAATAGCCTTTTCTGAAAAAACGCCCCCACAAAGAGTAATTTTCCCAAGTCAAGACAAAAGTAAGTTTGTCGCTATTGATAGCGAAGCAAACAAGGAGCTTGTCTTAATCGAAAGCTTTAAAGAAAAAAAGAATGCCGAAAAGTTCCTTAACAGGGAATACAGCTTGAAGCCGTCGAAGTTGGAACACGGTCTATATACTAGGGCTTTAAAGGATGAAATAGGTTTTGAACGAAACTTAAAAAAGCCAAAAGTCGATAAAATAAACACGCTTATTTCAATAGGTGTTGCCCTAAAGGATATTAACCGATTTAATCATTACCCAATTACAGGCGACCGATTAAACGCATATTGCGAAGTTCTGAAAACTGAACTTGATGCAAGAAACAAATATTACCCAGTATGGGTGAAAAGAGGCAAAATAAAAAAAGAAGTAGCGGAGGCAAAAATAAGCGTATGGTCTGAAATGTTAGGATTTTTCATAAACAGGCGAAATATTGCCCTAAACATTGGCATGTAATGAGAAAAAAACTAAAGAAAATAAATACAGGTGATATTGTAATTAATACCAATTACGGAAAAACTACAACGCACCTAATAACTAGGACAACCGCAAATGTAGCCATTGCCGAAAAAAGCGGTTTTCGTTACCATCGTGATTATAATTTAACCTTAAAAACTTGCCGTACCTATGGAGGCAAAAACAAGGGAACTAATAAAATAAAAACTAATTTTGAGTAAAACAAAAGATACCTTTAGCATGTCTCCAATAAGAGTGCTAAGTAAAAAGATAGACCGCTTAACCAAGCTCGTAGAAAACGAAGTACCTAACGTGTTAGTTATACTAGATGCTGGTCATGGTGGAGTAGACCCAAATACAGGAATTAATCAAACGCCTAGCCGAGAGTTTGAACATGCGGACGGAAAAGTATTATATGAGGGTATGCTAAATAGAAACCTTTTAAGACTTGCTATTATCGAATGTGTAGCAAACAATCTCCCTTACTTGGTAGTAAGTGACATTTACCAAGACAATAGTATTTCGGATAGAGTAAGGAAAGCAAATGCAGCTTACAAAATGGGGGGTTATGATGAATGTAATTGTATATATTTATCAATACATCACGATGCTACAACAACACATACAGGTACGGGCATCAAGTTAATAACTTATTTTGGGCAAACAAAAAGCGACGAATTGGCAACTATTACTGAACCGTTTTTTATAAAAAATGGATTTAAAGTTAATAGGGATTTTGGCGACGGTGACATGGATTTTGAATATAATCTAGGGGTACTTAGAGAAACCAAAATGCCTGCAAAGATGCTAGAGTTTCATCATTACGACAACCCTAGCGAATTAGAAATAATACTAAATCAAGAACGCCAAAAGTCAGCAATGAAAGCACTTATACAGGGTGCGGTGTCTTATTTTGGATTACAATACTTAAACTCTACATTATGAAAAACAACAAAATAATACTTTCTTTTGCATTAATTTTCGGCATCATTACCTTGATGTCGTTTTATTCTTTTCCCCAAAATAAAGAATACAGGTACACCAAAGCACACCGAGTACTTGCCGATAGTTTACGAAAGTCTGCCGAACCATACAATTTGATAATTGCCGAAAATTATCAAGACTTAGACCTTACGGTAAGAATGGAAATTGATACTTTATGGGCTTATTATGCAGGCGACTTTATTTTTAACAATCCTTTAGTCACAATTGGGCAAGGCTTTACGAGTTGCGCAAGTTGCCATAATAGGGCAAAAGCAGGGTTTGCAGGCATTCGGTTTGGTTACGGAAAAGGCGCAACAGGTGTTGGTGAGTGGAGGCAAAAATTTACAGAACTTGTAGACAGCCAAAAAGTAGCAACACCAACGCACGTAAACAGTATTTACAGTAAAAACGGTGTGCTTTGGGATGGCTCGCTAAATTGTGAAAGTCCTTTATTTTTAGAGAAACACTCGGACATAGCAGGGCTTTGCAATAAAGGTTACAACGGTATCGAACTGCAAGCAGCAAAAGGAAGTAAGGTGCATAACCTTGATTTTGAACGATGCAAAAAAGAACCGATATTGAAGCAATATTTCAAACTTGCTTTTGGCGATACGTTGGTAAATAAAGACAGGATTGTACAAGCGATAGTGGTAAAAGAACAAATTGACCGCACGCCTTTTACTCCTTTTAATCAGTTTTTGATGGGTAAAAATACGCTCAATATGTCGGAACTTAGGGGGTTGCGTGTTTTCTTAGGTAAATGTATCTCGTGCCATAATAGCCCTGCACTTGGCAACAATCACTATTCTGAAAAAATAGCCAAAAGCGATTTTAAAGCTGATAAAATAAAAGCACCAACATTAATAAATCTACCTTTTGACGGTTTTTATATGCACAATAGCAGCGAGAAAACAATAAAGAATGCTATCCGAGCGCATCAATTAGGGCTAACAAAAAAGGAATTAACCGACATTAATAATTTCATAAGAAATGCGCTTGTCGATGCAACAGTTGTCGAAAGTGCTTACAGATAAAAAATATAGTGAGTTTTCTTAGTAGAAAGTACAAGCCCCTGTTAGGATAATACCTAACAGGGGCTTTTTTTATTGTTGCCGTTCAAATTCTAATCCATAAAGCAGCATTTTATCCTTGTCAATTTCCAATTCCGAAAAATAAAAATATTGACCATTTAAAGTTGTGGAGGCATAAAGTACCGTTCCGATTAGCTTATAATAAACTGATAATGTTTCGCCTACAATTTCGCCATTCTCAAAAGTATAACTATCCATTTCATATTCGCTAAACTCAATACAGTAATTCCCTGCACACCATAGCCCGATGTGTTCGGGTACGTTCTCTTTATCGCAAGAAAAAAACAGACAGGACAATAAGACTAAAAAAAATAAAAGGTTTTTCATGTTGGTATTTTTTAAATTATTCAATTTCGGTTTCTACGCTTACAATTGAGTTTACTTTAGTAACGATGTAGCTACTGCACGGGTCTGACAAGTCTTCAAAACTTATGCTGTAATCGGATTGTTTTATTGTGTTTTCTTCCAAGCTTTCACAATATTGAAGCCTAAATTTAATGGGTTGTATTGTTGGTTGTTCGTATGAATAGCACCTAGTCAATACACGATTATAACTACCTGATCCCGTCGCACCTAATGCTTGCAAGTCAGAAAGTGCGGTATGACCATCATTTAGTTGGGTATTTATTACGTCCTCGCAAACGCCCGAAAAAACAAATGTTGTATCATAATCAAAACTAATAGTTTGATTTATGTCGTCAAACATTAAGTTTGTTATGTTTGGTACGTAAAAAACACCATTGAATCGCATCAAGAAACCCCCTGACTGAATAAATAATGATAGGCGAAGTAGTTGCTCGCTAGAGTTTACACAATTTTGAATATTCAATTTTACTGCCTCGTATTCGCTTGGGTTGCTTAAAGTTACTGCATCAACAGAAAAAACAAAAGTTGTACCATCAAAAGTGGCATTATCGAAGCCGCTTTGGGTTATGTTTACTGTTTGCCTGTCAGCTTCTACCAGTTCGCACAAATCAAGCGGTAACTGCGTACATCTCGTATAACCCTGGGTTTCTACAGTGTAAGTACTTAGTATATATTCCGTTCCATCCCACTCATAAATATCCGGACCTTTTCTCCCTGTGCAATTAAAAACCCTTGCCGTAATACACACAAGCGGTACACCTAGTACAGTTTTTGTTTCACAAGAAAAACGCAAATCACATTCGCAGTCATCGACGGGTAAGGTTACTAGTGTTGGTGTGCTGCTATTATTAACATTGTCGCAGTCTTGGATTGTTGGGTAATCTATTTTATAAGCACGTATTTTTGTGGAACACTCGGAAGTAGGACGGAAGTTTTTAATGGCACTTACAAAATATCTCATTCCTTCAATTGCGAACGGTTGCCTATGCGTGAATGTTGCAAAATCCGTATTTGATAAGAGTAAATTTATATTTTCCCAATATTTGCCACGCATCGAAAACAAAGACCTATGATGGTAAATATCAAAAAGCCCCTTTACATCGTTGCCGTTTATTTCCAAATTGGCATAACCAAGATTGGGGCTTGTGCCGTTTTCGTCCAAGTAATCTACAAAAAAAGCCTTCGGGTATGTAGTTAGTACTGTAGCATTAAAACCCCAATTTCCCGAAGCTTCACCTGCATAATACAATATTTTCCATGCTGAAAAATCAAGTTCCTTTGTGATAGTTCCGGTACCTATCTCCTCGTTAGCCTCTCTAATCATAACAGGATATTGCGCCCCTCCTATTATCGTGTGAACCGTTGGTGCAAAATCGTCCTTTGTAGTGTCTTCACCCTGTCCGTAACGCTCTGAAAAATTATAACGGACTTTGTGCGGTGTTTGTACATAAGTATTTTCAATATTAGTAAGGTAAGCATCTTTGCTATCGGACTGATGCCGAAAGCATTGGATTTGCTTAATGCTATCGAAAACCTTTTTTGTATATTGTACTGAATAATCAATTTTTTCATCAAGATTAATCGTACCCATATTTTCAGATATAAAACCGTCGCCAATTTCGCCTGTATTTTCTTGCCAATTAAATTTTGGCTCAATACAAACAATACCTTTTGCTTCGTTGTATTCCGTATGTAAGTTATACCGTTTCTTGATAGCACCCCAAAGCTTAGAAATTGGTATTTCATCCGAAATAAATCTTTTGAAGTTGATCGTGTCGCCTATTTCGTAACGTGGCTTTTTTTCGATTAATAAAGAAGCATCGTAAAACTCAAAGCCGAAAAGTATGGATTCTTGGCTAGGGTCGTAGCCGTATAAATAATGGTAGCTTTCTATAGCAATATTGAAAGTTATAGTTTGCCCCGCTAAAAAAGTCATATTATCAAACCGTAAACTTATTGAAGTATTTAAACTATCATTGGTAAAAAATGCACCTTGCGTAATTTCTACTCCATCAATTACGGCATAAAAACGTACTGTATTGTAAGTCATTACGAAGTTAGTTTGCATATCGACCGCTATACAATAAACACCATTTTCGGGAAAAGTGTATGTATAATTAAGCGTGTTAAAATTACCGCCATTGTCGTAATAAATACCGCTTTGATTGTTAAAATTCATAGGGAAAATATGCTGTATAGCAGGGTCTAACGAGTAAATCCCATAAATACCCTGCTGTCCTATGTATGCGTTTACATTGTTCTTGTAATACTCGTTATTGTTCCCAAAACGCCCCCAAACAAAAGGGATTGTAAGTCTTTTAAAGTAGTCAGAAAAAAGAAACTCGGACTTGATAGTAATACCGCAAGCACAAAAGAACTTTTCCAAAATTTGCAATATCGGTAAATGCGGCAACATATCGGCATAATTCCAACGCCCGTAACTTTGACCACCGTATACAACAGGATAGTACACAACATCAAAACCAGCATCATAAGGATTTACGCTTGCTGTTTGAAGCATGGTGTTATCAATATTTGCTTTGCTCCACACAAACGGTTCGGGCATATAGTCACAAATAGGGCTGTTTAATGCTTGTGACCATTTAGCGGCCGCCCAAGCTTGAAAAGACAGCATTGGCTGCATCTTGCTTGTGCTTGCTATTGTATCAAGCTTGCCAATTCCGACAAATATCTCATTGCCTCCGACCTCGACAATTGTTTCTGAAAGTTCACAATTTAAACCCTCTACGTTTTGACCAACAGCAGGCAGATTAAAAGACATTGCCCTTTTACTTCCGCTATGCAAGATACCTTTATTGTCAATTTCCGAAACTAACGAAATTTGGTCGAGAATGTCGTTTGAAAAAACGAACTGTTTGCCGTCTATTAGTATTTTAATCATTTTGACTTTTTATTTTAACCCCTCCATAAAATCCACAACATTATGACCACCAAGTACAAAAGCCGTTTCGTCAATTTTTGCAGTCGTTGGTTCGGCACTAAAAGAAACTACTTTTACAAGTGTATTGGCATATTTTTTGGATAGGCTTTTTATTGCAATACTATTATAATAAGCCGAAAGATTAGAAGTATACGCCCCTAGTTTTTGACCTTTAAATTTTTCGGCAAGCTTACTTGTTACCTTTGCCAGTTTTCCGTTATCGGTTACGTACACTTTGCGACCGTCCTCTAACACGAAAACAAGCCTGTACTTTGTACGGCTTGATTTTGGCTGAATGGTGTATTTTTTCTTTTCAGAAAGTCGTTTTTGTCTTTTACTTTGTTTCAATTTGTATTGATTTAATTATTTTAAAATGTTGGTTTGGTGTTTGCCAGTTGGAAGCTGACTTCAAAAGAGCTTAGCCTTTGGCGTTTATTATATTCGTTTGAAGCCGTATCAAGTACGACAATAGGTAACTGCAATCCGTCTTTTTCCCAGTAAGCCGCCCTTGTACTTAGTAGGTCATCAAGCCATTGCAATTCCCTTTGTTGTACATTTTCTTTTGCTGCCTTGTAGATATTTTTGAAGTCTATGTTATAGCGACCTGTACCAATTTGCAAAGTATTACTAATTACTTTCGGCAAGCATTTTTGAAACTGCTTTGATGTACCTTTTGGGCTTCTGAATAAGTCGCAAAAATTAACGGTATCGGCTGCCATATAGCAGTTAAGAAAATGGATTTTTATATCGCAGCAGCATTTATTATTATAAGAATACCTTATTTCTTGTAGTCCGTTGCTTGTAGTTACTATATAGTAAGCAGTATTAGGTGGAACTGTTATGTCAGGATTTGTCGGGCCTACATTATAACTGCCGATTGTTAAATCCATTGGCGCAATATGTACACCAGTTACCGCTCCAGTACTATCACGAAAACCGATAATTACAAAGGTTGATCCAGTTGGATTTAATGCTGTTAGCCATTCTGTACTATTCGGACACATTTCGCCCCGTTCCTTATTTGTAAGAAATTCGCCCCCGACCAATTGCTCAGAAGTAAACCCGTTTAAAGGATGTTCGATGCAACTATTAGCAACATAAATCAAACTAGAAACGCTTTGAGTTTGCAAGTTTGGTTCTTTTTTCCCTGTGGTTGCATCGAGTTCCCAATCCGTAAACATTACAGAAAAAACAATAAACCTATCATCATTCTGAACACTAACACCGCCCAAAGGATTAAATGTCATATTGTATTCAGAAAAAAAGTCTTTTATTGCTTGCGAAAAATCCCAAGTAAACAAACCCATCTCGCTATAAGTTCTCGGAAGTTCAAAGGTCTTGTTTCCGTTTACAGTAATTACCGTAAGTTCAGCAGTTTGCGAAACAGTGGTTGCTGACCCTTGAACCTTGAAGCATATCGGACGGCCGCTCGCTTGTAATTCAGGTGTATTAGGCTGTAAGACTATAGAAGCCATGTTTTTTTAGTTTATTTTTTTTTGAAAAATTGCTTCTTTTTCCTCGTCGGTCATCTTATCCCAATTTTCTGCAATATCAATTGATACTACTAATTGAGTGTAATAGACTGTTTTTCGTTCGTAAATTACAGACTTGTTTGTTTCCGCAATTTCCATTCCACTATCGTTCCAGTTATCGACGGCTTCTTGTATTTTTTCTTTTTCGTTAATTGGTATCATTGTCTAATATTAAAACAGTTAGTTAATTCATCTTTGTAAAGCTCGTGCCTTGACGTATCGTTTTTTGCCGTGTCGATAAATGAAACGGCAACATGGTTAAAGCCATCAAAAAGAGACGGCACTTTTGAGGCAAGAAAAGACAAGTGCAAAGTATCATTAGCCCAATCGCTCCCCATGTTCTCGTATGAATAATGGTAAACGCCAGTTTTTGTTGTGAATTTTCCTGCTATATGGTAGCCACTTGCTTTTATTTTTATGCGGTATCGGTCGTTTTCAGATAATTCGCACGATGCTAAAGATACATGTTTCAAGTCAGGAACAACAATATCGCATTGTTGAACCGTCTGCATGATTAATAAAATTAGTAAAATTGAAAGTTTATACATTATTTTTTAGTTTGATTTTAAAAAACACCTATTGCTGTTTTGTTTTTGATACACCTGCACGATCAAGCATTTGTTTTAGTTCGTCCTTTAAGTCTCTTGCCTGTATAGAGTCTTTTCCATAATCTAATTTCCCGTAAATATGACTATAAACAGAAAAAGTTATTTTGTATAAAAAACTGTCCGTTTCAGACTCGCCTGCCTTTGTTTTGCTTAACTTAATAAACCCAAGAGGATGTTTTTTGATTATTTTATCGAGCTCCATTATGTAATCCTCCTCTGTTTTTTCTTTCGGTTCTTTGGGTTTGTTTTCTTTTTTATCCAAAAACAATTCGGGATGTATTTTTTTCGTGTAGGCAAGTGTATCTCTTAACTCTTGATGTAATTCGCTTGCTTGAACCCAGCAACTCTCTAAATATTTTCCTTTAAGTGACTTTTGGAATGCAACTAAAATAGAATATGTATTTTTTGTGTTTTCCCCAAATTCCGAATTAGCAGGATTTGGCTGTATTTTTATATACAATGGAAGTTCTATTTTAGATATAGTACTCCTAACTTCATGCAAATAATCAAAGTCTGTTTTTTCTGCCTTGACTTTTGCATAAGTTCCTAAGATGCCATCTTTTGCCCTGTTAATTTGGCGTTTGTATAATTGAAACAATGCGCTTTCTAAATAATTAATAGCAGCAATCGTTTCGTCACTAGGAACTAATTTGTTCTTGTTTTTTAAGTCTACTATCATTACAGAAAGTAAAGTTTCATGTAAAATACCGTCGTTCTTTTCGATATTTTCACAGCCTAATCTACTGCCTTTTACAAATTCAAGCTTTAGTTTTTCGCCTGTTTTTTCAATACCTTTGCCGTCGATTACGTTGTATTTTGGCAGTAAGTAGCCTTTACTGTCTTTGATTGTTTCGAAGTCGTCTTTTAGGTCTATTTCTATTTTTGACATTATTGTATTTTGATTTTTGATTTAATTATTTTTTCTAAATTCTGCGGCCGCTTGGCTCAACACGTCATCAATTGCACTTTCTGAAAAGTCAATTAACACTCGTTCCATTTTTGCCAATATTTGCGGTTCTATACTTTTAAAGGTATCTGTAAACCATCCGAGCCGCTTTCCGTTTTGACTATGCGATGAACTAGCAAGTGTTGGAATACCCTCTTTTTGATGTTTCGCCCTAATCGCAAAGGCAAAGTTTTTAACCTCCTTTTCACTATTAGCAAGTCCTTTTTGTACTATCCATTCTTTTATCACTTCGATGTAAAGCCGTCCGCCTTTGAACCGCTCTTTTCTTACACCCTGGTCAACAAAAACTCCATATAAAAAAGCAGAAATTTCGACCTCCAAATCATTGCCAAGCAATATAATTTCAGAGGCAAGACTTTTTGAAAGTTCGCCCGTATTATTATGCCCTTGTATTTCGAGTTCTTGCCGTGCTTCTTTTATTATGAAGTTGGCAATTTCTTTAACGCTTTTTAGTCTAATCAAATCCATTAACAGCAATTTTTTCTAATGGCAATTAGTTCGCTGGTTTCTACGCTATTAATTGTTTTACATTCGACAACCTCAAATTCCAGTACACCAACAACACCCCCGTAATTTGCGGAGGTAAAGGAAAACGTAATATCGGGCATTATACGAAAATCACTAGTTTGCACAATCGGTTTTATGGTCGGATCGTTTGCTCTAGCAATCTCATTTAGTGCAAAAAATCTGTCAACAAAAGAAGTAAGCAATATTGTACAATCGCTTATGATTTGTTCCTTAGTTCTTTCGGCACAATATCCGGACCGACCGCAACAGTTGTTCTTTTCAATATCAAGCAAAGAAAGCTTAGTCCTGTAATTAACTTTTCTTTCAGTATACACAGAAGTCGGAACTCCGTTTTTGCAAATCACCTCCATTTTCGGAACACCGCCCGAAATAGTGAACGGCTCGACCATTAGGCATGGTAAAGAATAATCTTTGCCTCCACTTTCCAAAGACCTATTGAAATAATACCCTTTATCTTTGTATCGGTTTCCCTTGCTTAGATTTTTGCTTTGCAAGTCATGGAGCAAGCCAACGAAAACTGCATTAATATTCTTACAGCCGTGTTGGTTATTTTCTGCCCTTGCAATTTCTGCAAATAATTGATAAAAATATAAATCACTCATTATAAACTTTCTTTGTCGAGATAAGTAAGTGCATCATAAAGCGGTGCAATTATTGCGCTTTCGTGCGGTGTTTTTCCAAGACCGTTAAAATACCCATGCTTTACTGTTGCGTGGATTAAATTAAACCAGCCGTAAATGTTCCAAATATCAGCAGCCCTTGCTTTTGCTTCAAGACTTGCTTGCCTTGCCTCTGGGCTACTGTTGTCTATTTTAAACTCTCCAAATAGATTAGGGTGACTAACTTGGACGCTTTCGACTGAATAGCTAAAAAAAAACTGACCAACACCGCTTGGTATGCTGTTAGTTCCTTTTCAATTAACTTTGCTTTCTTGTGTATGTAGTAATCTCGTTCGTTTTCGGAAATTGGCAAAAACTCGCCTTTTTCTCGGAACAATATTGCTATTAAGTACGGTATTGCCGAAATATCGTTTCCTTTGTCTAATTGCGCCATGTATTTATGTATATTCATGCAGTCAACAAAAGTACCTAAAGTTTCGTGTCCTAGTTTTTTCGGGTCGGCAAATAAACGAAAAGCATCTTTTGGCTTATACAGCATCTTTTCGCCTACTTTAAGCACTTCGATTTCGTTTTCGTTATACTGTATATTAGAAACATTTAAAATACTAGAAATATGCGCTGCACCGTTTTTTATATCCGACAATGGCATATTGTTAATATCAGCATCGGAAATATCACACATTAACTGCACAACCTTAACTGCCAACATCAGCCCCGATAATTGGGGCTGTTTTTTTATCTGCTTGTGAAAGTAGATATATTTTTCAAAAGATACATCATTTAGCGAAGTTGGTACGATAAATTCCTTATTCATTACTTAGATGCTTTTACTACGTTGGAACGATGGAATACTAAATAATCAATCGGTACTATTATTTCACTTAACGAATTAAGTCCAAACCAATCGACAAGGCTTTTATCGGTTCTAAGCTTTATAAATAAAAAACTTTCGTCGTCTTTTGTTGCAACCCCGTAGCCATTATCAGTAGGGATAAATCGCTGACCTTTTGCAGCCTCAAGACTTGGGAACTCGTCAAACGCTTTTTGTTTTAACGTAAAATAACCCCCTTTGAAAAATCCTTTGAACTTTTTGGCGATTACTTTTCGCATTTCATCACCAAAGGCGTGGTCTACTTTTTGCATAGCATCGACAATTCCCTTTGCTTGATTATCAAGCCCTTTTAACAGTAATTGTTTTTCGTTTTTCTGCTTACTTAATCGCACTAATTCGCTTAATCCTGTTTTTTTGATAGGGCTTAACTCTTTAGGATTAAGAATTTTAATTTTGTTAGACATTTAATGTATTTTTTTTTAAAAAAATGATTATTTATTTTTACTTAAAATCGCTTTCGCTACACCTTCAAAAGTTGCTGCTTTGCTTTGTACTTGAAGCATTACGGCCAAAGTTTTTACCAGCCCCAAAAGGCTTTCGGGTGTATTTTCTTTACTTAACCCCTTTAGCATCGCTTTTATTTGGGCAACCGACTTTAGTGTTTTTGCCATATTTGCAATGTTTTCGGGTATTTCAATTACAGGCTTAGTACTATTAACCGCCACAACATCCGCCTCCGCTGTCGTGGCTTTCAACTTTAAATCGTTTCGTTCCTTAGCCCGTTCGCCCGGATTATATGTTTTGATCTTGGCATAAGACTTGCCAATTACGGAAAAATCACCGTCAAACTTATTAAAAGCTTTCGATAATTCTAAAATCAAAAGCTTTTCACTCCCGTTTTTGGGTTCTGCTTCTGATATTTGTTTATAAAGTTTTTTTAAGTCCATATTTATTTAAATTAATCTTGAACGTTTAGAAGACGATTTGTAACCGAATTTTTTTTGTAATTCCTTAATGTCTGCCATTTCATAAACAACTGACATCGAAATCGTGTCGATTAAATCAGGACTTCTTTGTAATATTTCTTTCATTTTTAACTTACCGCAAACCCTTAGTTTGCTCGAACTAAGTACTTGCAATATTGCTTTAAGCTCCTTTTTAATTTCCTCCATTATAGTACTTTTTTCGCCATTATGGACGAATGCAGTATTTTGTACTTCGGGCAAAAAGTAAACCTCCCTATTATTTATGAGCCTTGCCAGTTCAAAAAATGCTTGCGAACGTAAATTGAAATAGGTTTTATTTTCTCCTGTTCGCTCAATTGCAGCAAGTGAACCTTGAAAAGCAAAAGCTCCCTTTAAGTATGCCCCAACAAATGCACCTTCACCTGTTGCATCATAGATAATATGTGACCGCCTTATTTGGTACCTTTTCTCCAGTTTCTTAATTTCTGCTATTATTTCGTCATGGTCAATAACATCAAAAATAGAAATGTGAATGAAACATAAGCCATCACGGATAGAAATAACAAATTTATCTTGTCCTAGTGCTGCTATATCTGCACTCATATACAGGTTTTCATTTTTCCTAGTCGGCAAAATGTAGCTATTGTAAGGTAAATCGTCAACAGCATCAATTGTAACTATACACCTATCGTCATTAGTTTCGAGAAATTCTCCTAAAGCATCAAGACGGTATGCGGTGTAATCGTGATTTTTTAAATCCTCCATTTCTTCATGAAAAGAGTCAGGAAGAAAATTATTTTGCTTGTGCGTTAAGTGTATTAACCCTACATTATCATAAGTTAGCAGCTTGCCAGTTTGGAAAACACGACCCTTGATAAATCGCTTATATATCCAATGTTGCTTTGACGAAGTATTGAACAAAAGAACCATTTGCAAGTAAACAGCCTTGGGCGTTCTTAATGAGCCGTTAATCATCCCAAAAGCTTCATACGGGTTTTCGTCTGCCTCCTCCAAAATAAACTTAGTCGGGTCCTTTAAGGATTTTATTTTGCTTGGCTTATCCATACCCCGACATAAAACAACATTATTAGTCAACTTGCATTTTATATACAATGGACTTGTTGTAATGTGGAAAAATTGGCGCAAATTCCATTCATCAATTTGGTCAACAAATTCTGCAAAGATACTATCTTTGATGGTATCGTACACTTTTCGCACTAACACAATACGATGAAACGGCAAAGTCATTAATTCAATAACAGACTTTTGCACCTCCTCCTTTGATTTGGCACCACCTCGACCACCAAACATTAATAAAAAACGCTTTCGGAAATTGTGCAAATCGTTTTCCAGTACGTAGTCATTGTACAGGTCCGGATTAGATACATCAATTGTTTTAACTGCGCTTTTCAATTTGCGGTTTTGGTTTAATTATTTCGGGATTTTCGCCTGTTTTAGGCTGTAAAGCTTCGGGTTTTGATAGAATAAAGGGCAATATTTTTAAGACAAAATTAAGTCTTTGCGTCCAACTTAGTTTGATTATATTCTCTTTAATTTTTTTAATTTCATCGAACACTAGACCGCTTAGTATATCTTTAATTTCATCTTGACTTGCTCCTTCTATTTTTTCAATATTTTCATCTGTATTAAATAGTGACATACTGCCAATTTAAGCTTTTTTAGGCAAATCTGCAACTTTTTTAATCTCTGAATTAGAATAATTAGCCGCCCGTTCTTTTGCCATTTTTATTTTTTCTTTATGCTCCTTTAACGCATCAAGTCCTTTTTTTGTTATAAACAAGAACCTTGAATTTTTCCTACTTGAAAGTTTATTCAAGTTTTCTAAGAAATAATTGGCTTTTTCGGGATTACTTGCAAAGTCTTTTGTAGCCACAAATGCACCGACATAGCCAAAAAAAATCATTTCTTTTGCATATTTCATAGCCATTAACGCAGGCGAAGTTTCAGTCTTAGCGCATATTTCCGAACTCAACCAAAGTTGCTTTTCTTGATTTTGCTCCAAAACAGACAGTATTGAAATATGCCTTTTATTTAGGATACCGTTTTGTATTTTGCTATTACCCCATTTTCTTAGCTCCCTGTCTGTTATTTTTTTTCTCATTTTATGCTCGTTTTTCTTAACTATTAAAGAATTTGTTTCTTCGATAAATTTAGAGTAAATTAAAATTTCTCTTTTCCTTTCTTGCTTTTTCCTAAGCAGCGAAGCGAGTTGCTTCCTGCTTTGTGGTAGATTTATGCCGGACGTTAATTGCTTGATAGTATCTTGCAATACGACAATTAAACGCTGATATTTTTCAATAATTTCGTTGCCTGTCATTATTCTTCGTTAGAAAGTTCAGATATGACGGTTTTGTAAGTATTGACTAAATCGGACTGAAGCCTTAACGTGTTTTTTATTGTTAAAGAATTAAGTAATCCAATGTTTTTATTAACATTAAGGTGTCCGACAAAACGCTCGGTAGCCAACTTTTCTTTTTCTGCATTTTCTAACACTCCTTTATGAAAAGCGATTATCATTTCTCGTGCTTCTTTCTTGTTTACCATTTTTTCTGTATTTGATTTTGTTAAACTTATTAATACAAAGATACTGCAATAAAAATTAAAATCACTATATTATACAACAAAGTTTAATCGGTGCTTTTTTTTCTTAACTTTTATATTTATATTTGCAAAGTAATCGGTCGGGGGGCTTGTGATTACAAAAATAAAGATAGATTTTCATAGTAAAAACTAATTGGCGAACCGTACACCCCCGACTGTATGCGTTCGCCTTTTTTTATTTAAAAACCAATGTATGGCTCAAAAAACAAATCACGGGTACTATAAAATAAAAAGAAACTTTCTTTTCAATGACCCCCTTTTTGATAGCGAGCCGCTCACCAAAAGGGAGGCTTTTTTATGGCTTATTGAAAACGCTCAATACACTACAAAGCCCCGAAAAGTAAAGGTTGGGCGTAAGTGGTTGCAATGCAAAAGAGGTCAAATAGCAGTTTCTATTAGAGACTTGCAACGTGCTTGGAGGTGGAAATCAAAGTGCAAAGTGCAAAATTTCACAAAGGCACTTATTGATCGCGAAACAATAATTATTAGCAACTCCATCATTACATTGGTCAATTACGAAAAGTATCAAAGCGTGTTCTATTCAGACAAAAAACAAGACGAAAAGGACACACAAGCCCCTGACAATCAAGAAGTTACAGCAGAAGCAAGAACAGAAGAGGGTGCAAAAAGGACAGTAAAAAGGACAGTAAAAAGGACAGTAAAAAGGACAGTAAACGAACCAACGCAAACCCTTGACAATCAAGAGGTTACGGGCGAAATTGAAGCCGAAAAAACAAGCCCAAAGGACAGTAAAAAGGACAGTAAAAAGGACAGTAAAAAGGACGGTGTAAGTTCTTTAGTAATAAAGGTTAGTAATAAAGGTTTAGAAAGTTTTTTAAAAGAGACCAAAATAAAAAAAGAAAGAAAATATTTAAAATTGGTTGTCAAAGAATTTTTTAAAACGGACGAAGGACAAATCATTTTTACTAATGACTTTGAAGAAAAAACGAAGAACCTTTGTTGGGCGGACGTATTAGAAAATTTTGCACTATATAATCAAGATAATTATTTTAGGACAGTCGGGGCCGTTATTAATATGCTCGAACGGTTCTGTAATATTGAAATCAAAAAACAAAATCAAAATAAAACAAATGGAAAATCACAAAATAACAATACCAAAGCAGATGCGGCAGTACCTAACGAATGGAGTTCAGTCGGCTTCAATTTCAGATAGAAGCCTTGAAAGATTAATAGGGGATTTATTTTCTTGCTGCATAGATGGCGGTTTTAATCCTGAAAATATGCCCCAGTACTTGCAAATAATTAAGTATTTTGCAAGTTTCGAAAAAGGACGGAAAGGATTGTGCGTAATTGGCAGTAATGGTGTAGGGAAAACAGTAATTACAAAAATAGGTGCGTTTGTTGCTCGTTATTTTGGGCGAAAAATTGACTTTCATAGAGCGAAAAGTTCGGAGCGTATTTCTGCTGTAAAAGAAGTGATCGTCGATGACTTAGGACAGGATAAGATTGTAAATAACTACGGAAACAAAATTGACACTCATTACGATTTTATTGACAATGCCTATGCCCTTTACAGTATGGGAAAAGATTGTAAAATTGTATTGACTTCAAACCTTAGTACAGGAGACTATAAGGGGTTTTCAGAACGATACGATAAGCGTATTGCTGACCGAATTTTCGGGATGTTCGATTTTGTACTGATAACGTCAAGCACAAAAAGAGGCATTTCGGCACCAAAAAAGCCAAATGAAAAAAAGATGCACAAAATAATGATTGCATTTATGGCGGAGGTTGTCGGGATCAACTACAAAAAAGTGCCACCTTTTGAGGCAATAAAAGCAGTTGAGGATAGAATTGAAATATTGCGAAACAAGTACGTTGAAATCAAAAAAAGTAAATTAGTTTTTGATGAGGTCCAAAAAGTTTGCCCCACCGCTGCTCCTATATATCGTTCAATATTAAATCATGCGCTTTCGGTTATTTCGGAGGCTAGGAGTATAATAAAACAAGTTCCTACACTCGGCAACTATTCTTGCTTAATCGACAAATGCGAGTTTCATATTTGCAAGGTGGCAGATGTGCCAGTTCCGAAAAAAACAACTAAAGTTTCGGAGCAGCAAGTCCAGGAGGCTTTGTTGAAAATACGACAAGGTTTTAATCCAACGTCAGAAAAGGAAAAGAAAAAAGCAGCTAGAGAAAAGGAGGTGCAAAAAAATAAAGAAAAAGCAAGGGAAGCTGAAAGGGCTTTACTTTTGGAGAAATACAATAATTGTTCTGACCCAAAATCAAAAGCTGATTTGATTATAAGTGTTTATAAACTTAGTGCTGATAATGAGTTTTTGATTAGAGAAGTGGAGAAGCTAGAGAATGAAAGCAAAAATAAATAACCAACAAAAAAAACAAATTTATGAAAAAGGTAGTATCAATTTCGGGCGGTAAGACTTCTGCTTATATCGCTGCAAATTATGATTACGACGATTTAGTTTTCGCACTTGTCAGGACTAGTGACCCTGATTTGATGTACAAAGACAGGAAAAAAGCCGCAATAATTGAGGATAGGATACAAAAGCCGTTTATCGGAACTTTGGAAGATGATGTTATTGTCGATACCATATTGGATTTAGAGCAATTTTTAGGAAGAAAAATAGACATTGTTTCGGGATTAACTTTTGAACAAGTTATCGAGCAAAAAGGAACTTGGTTGCCATCGGTTTTGCGCAGATACTGCACAACCTGGCTAAAGATTGACCCAATATTTTATTGGTGGGTAGAAAAATACAATCTTACCCCTGTTGAAATGGCAATCGGTTACAGGGCCAACGAGTGGCGTAGAGCCAAAAAAATGTATGAGAAATTAAACGATTTGGGTTTATCTGAATACAAAGCAACTTTTGAAAAACACACGGACGGCAGGCATGTCGGAAAAAACAAATGGGAAAACATAGGATGGCGAAAACCCTACTTCCCACTAATTGAAAGCAGGCTTTTTAAGTCAGACATTGAGGCTTATTGGCAAGGTAAGCCTGTAAGGTTTGCAGAGCTAAATAATTGTGTGGGGTGCTTCCATCGCAAAGCAATACTTTTAAAGAAAATGTCAATTGACCACCCTAAAAAGTATAATTGGTTTAGCAAACAAGAGGGGGGGGGGCAAAAGGGTATTGGAAAAAAAATATTTCTTACGATAAAATCAAAAACAGTAGCTTTCCGATTGATATGTTTGGCAAAAATATTGATATGGTTAATTGCGATAGCGGCTATTGTGGATTTTAATAAAGTTTACTGAATAATCTTTTTTTAAAACTTTTTTATGTATCTTTGCCTTTGTAAGGTATTTACTTCATATATTTTGTTTTTCCCCACTACGTTTGCTCGTAGTGGGGTTTTTGGGTGAAAGCTTAATTTAACCGTATAGGCTTTTTTTGCACTTACCAACACAGATACGCCTAAAGTTCTTTAAATCGCTAATTTCGCATTGTTTTAAGCTAATTACGTGTATTTTTGAAACTTTTACCTGTTGCTTTTTTTCTTATTATTCCTTATCTTGCGTATATGGGTAATAAATCAATAAAAAAAGTGACTAGAGTTTTACGGTGTAAAGGTACAGCAGTAGCGTATACTGCTTATATGTGGGAAATGGATGTATTACGGTACGTCTTGTACCAAATCGAGAAAGGCAAGTATAAGGCGGTATTTTATGAAAAATACTTACTTAGCTTCAAAGATGAAAATAAAATGTATTTGCCTGATTTGGTTGTCGAAAGAAATGACGGCAGCCGTTTCATTATCGAAATAAAAGGAATTTTCCACCATTCAGACAGAAAAAAAATAAGGCTAACCCTGCAAAATCCCGACTATGTTTCCAAAAAAATAGGAGGCGGACAGTACGATGGTAGGGAGATATTGCAAGTTGTTGGCCCGCACGAATACTACTCGTTACTAACCAAGTTCGGCAAAAGACTTGGTTTTGAGGGTGGATGCAAAAAAGCATGGTTAAGGTGCGATACTTGGCCACAAATAAAAAAATCATTACTTAATAAAAATACAAAGTGTCATGACAGACGAAAAAAATTTAGAGCCTAAAACAATTCATTTGGGCGAATTAGGAGAAGTAGAAGTTGAAAGTGTGGAAGTCGTAGGAGATGAATTTGTAGTTGAAGTTGCTCCAGTTAGTCAAGAAGTAGTACTAAGATTAGAAAATACTACAGATGAACCGCTTAGAGTACCGGACCAGTTACCACAAGCAGAATTAAACGGCATTGCTTTTCGTGTTGGAAGCTGGACGGCAAATATACGTCTAACTAGTGAGCAAAAGATAAAACTACATCGTGCCAAATCTCGTGCGATTGATTGTTTATACCACCGCCAAGCACTAGAAAAGCAGTTTACTAAAACACTAAAGGCTGCTGACTGCTTAATGAATATCGAGTCAGATAACGAAATTGATTTAATTTCTGATAAGTACCGAGAAATGCGAAATGGCATCAAGGAAAATCAAGAAAACGAGGAGGGCGAAACATTGATGGCTGTTGAGATACTTGATATAATGGAAAGTGACTTTTCTCTTTTTTACCCTGTAATCGAGGGAGCGACCGAGATACAGAAAGAATTAATTTGTCAAATATTGGCGTTAAAGATACCCGAAAAAACTACAAAGGAAATTCAAGCCGACATACAGTCGATGATTGATGTTCAAACAAAAGGTAGTGTTTCTTTTGAATATGCTTCTGCTTGGTTTGTCGGTTTTGATACAGGAAGCAAGAAAACAGTAGGTGTATATGATAATTACGGTTTTCTTATCGAAACTTACACTATGAGCGAAGCCGAAAAAGCAATGCCAAGCATTTTCAATGGCAATGCGTACCTAACAAAATAAATCTTTTTTGGTACTTGATTTGTCATTTGTTTTTTGAGCCGTTGGCGTATTGCTGACGGCTTTTTTTAAATCTAATTAATACAAAATTATGAATTGTTTTAAACGCATTGTTCTTTGGTCTTATGGATATGTAATTATAGCGTTATTGCTAAAAGTTTTGGTACTTGTGTGTGGCTTTGTTTTTAAAAGCAAGGAAAATCCAAAAATAGAAACGTCTGGAACTATGACCGAAAAACCAACTTTAAAAGATTTGAAAGTTGGTGAAACGGTGTTTGTTGTGCCGTGGTGTTATAATAAAAAACATGTAAATTGAATACTAATTTTGGGTTTTCAAGGGAAAAAGGCGGAACGAATGTGATGCCTGTGACTAAAGTAAAAAACGGTTATCATGTAGATTTTGATTTTTATTATTTCGGCAAAAAATATGAGTTTTAATTTTAAAAAAAAACAAAATTATGGAATTAATAACGATGATATTCTTATTTTTTTGCTTTGTATTGCTAGTTAAAATTAGGGATACCCTAGATTGTTTACTTGCTGTGCTTAAAATAAGTATTCGTATATGTACCAATGAAGCCGAAAAAAAAGAAGAAAAAGACAATAATTAAATCACAAACAAAAACTAAATCATGGGATTAATAAGCAGAATATTTAAATTTTTTTCTATCAAAGAGAAACCTAAAAAAGTAGAACCTAAAAATATTGTCGAGTTCAATCAAACTTCCATTGCTTTCCCCTCACAATGGGAAGGAAAATTAAAGGACGGCAGAATGTTTTATATTAGATTTAGGTACGATACACTTAGTATGGAATTGAGCAAAGAAAAGACGAACGATATTTATGATGCAATTGACGGTGAATTGATTTTTTGTGAAAAAATGCCCTATCATGCCACAGGCGGAGTAATGTCAACATTTACTGCCATAGAACATATGCGGAAATGTGGCTTTGTTTTTCCTAGTGAGCAAATAGTTTTTACCGATAAGGCTGACCAGTACTGTTACGATATGATAACTTACGAGGTGAGAAAAAAGGGTATGGATTTGGTGTATAGTGCTGTGTTTCATGATTACGATGGCTTTAGCACGGAAACCAGGTCTTTGCCGAGTTTCGATAAGATTATTACTTTAATTTGTGCTGATTATATTTAGTACCTAAAAACAAAATACTTATTTTTATTAAATCTTAAAATCAAATAGCTTATGAAAGCTTTAGCTTTAGCCAAAATAGTTTTATCGAAAAAAGTTGTTAAAGATATTATTGAAGACATGAAATAAGACGAGTATAAAAAACCTTATTTTGTCTTTAATAATTGCAAGGACTACGCATCACTTGAAACCAATGATTGCGATTGGTTGCAACTCTATCTTGATAAGTCAAATGGTTTTTTCACAATTTCAATAGAGGGAGAACTTCTTAGGGATCAATTAATAAGGGATGAAAACCTAAACACTTTAGCTTTTTTTAAGGCAGTAATTGAAAATAAAACAACAACATGAAAGACCAAAATACTTGCCAAGTATTCAATTGCGAAAACTTGGTGCAAACAATGAGCCAAGTTGACTTCCACAAATCAAGGGAAACGGCTGTTTGTTCCGAGTGCCTTATGTCCGAGAACGAAGCAATAAGAAAAGAAGCCGAAAAATTAAACAGAGGCTTTTCTGAGGAGGAATTGCCTTTTTAAATCACAATAAAATAAATCAAAATGCAAAGCAAAAGTATTAAGCCTTATAAATATCGTGCAGTTTCAAAATACAAGCCTAGCTGGTGGGAAGGGTTTTATGTTTATTCTCATTATGAAGAAAAACACTTTATAGTCCAAAGTGCCATACCCGACTTAAAAAATAATGGGTCCTATTTGTTTGCTCATTTCGCAGAAGTGGATTTTAGTACACTAAGTGTTTTTACTGGAAAGAAAGACGTAAAAGGAAATGAGATTTTTACTGGCGATGTGCTTTCTAAAAAATGGCAAGCAGAAGTTTATTTGTCAAAATCAAATAATTTCATGGTTAAATTTAATACAAATCCAAAAGTAAATAGACCTCAATTATTAAACGTCTACCTGTCATGGAGAAGCAGAGCAGGAACAATTGACCGAGACGGTCTTATTGTAGATAATGTTTTTCATGCGAAATAAAAATTAAATCACAATAAAATAAATCAAATGTTAGCTAAACAAGAATACATCAAAGCAAAAGCAGTACTTTTTGCTGATTACGAAAAAGGGTACAAAGCCGATAAGGTTCGGGTGCTTAATGGCGATATTACTGTAAATAAGTTTAAACAGAATGAGAAAAAAAGGATTAAAGTACTTATTTTTGAACTAGAAGCTTTGGGGTAATTCTTCCGACAATAAAAGCAATATCAATTATTAAACCCCAGGATCAAAATAAAAGCCAAATGAAACAAATAAACGAGTTAATCGAAAAGTACTGTAAAAAACAAAACGCATCTATTGAGGAGCTGAAAAACGCCAACCTTGACTTAGAAAATAAAGCCAATCTAAGTGCCAAAATAAAATGCTATGGCGAAATAATTACTGACCTTAATGATGCGATTGAAGCCGCTAAAGAATTTAAGAGCGCAATGGAGGCACTGGAACTGATGTTTTTGCGGTACAATAGAGGCAGGCGGACTTATTAAGAAAGCAATTATTCCACCAATACCGATACCAAAAATAACATACATAGAGGAAGCAGGCAGTTCCGAGCCATTTTTCAATACACTAAACGAAAAAAATCCGATACTTAAATCAAGTATCGGATTTTTTATTATACAGAACAAAAGCAAAGTACAAAAACAAAATAAAAGGACAAAATCACAATGCAAATATAGTTATTATAATTTACAATTGCAAATACTTAATTTTTCACCATAAAGTACAAAAACCCGTACAGGTGAGATTTTACAGGTTTTTTTGTTTGCTTGGTTTTTTTGAGGAAAACACAAAGCAGATTAGGAGTAACAGTAACGCAAAGATAAGCTATTTTGTTTAAAAATAAAAATATTTTATCGTTCCCTTTTTACTTCTTTTATCCTTGCCCCCTCTATTCTTTCATGAAGCGTAATATCTTGAACGGTATCGTTTGCCTTTTCTAAGCTTTCAGTTTTTTGAATTTCGACAAAATATTTATCATTAGGTAGCGAATAAATATAAAACGTATCTAACGGATAAGATGCTTGTATTAGTTCAATTTTGCTTGACAGTTCCTTACAATTATTTAAGCTGCACTCGATACCGACAATAAAAAAATCTTTCTTACTCATGCCGTATTGAAAATAATCGTAGTAGTAAGACCAAAATTCCTTAACAAATATTTCCCAGTCACTTTGCGGCTCGTTAGATATTTCGCTCCAATTTCTGAATATTAAAGAAGCTGATGCCGTATTTTCGCACGACTTAACCTCGTCGCTATTTTCTGAAAAAAACTCATAATTCTGTGCCTTTGCTTCGTTCACTATTCCGTTTATTGCTCCATTGGCAACATTACCTCCTATTGCAGCCGTTCCAAGTACTAACATTAGAGCCGGCTTTATTCCCATGCCTTTTAATATGATACTTTGATAATTGTCCTCTTTATATAAAAAGCGCAAAAAAGCAAATATAGCGACGGCACTAAGCATTAAAATATAAAATGTCATAGCGATTAATTTTGGTGTATTAAAAAATTCATAGTCGAAAGTTTGACCGCCTAAAATACTGAAAATTAAAACGAAAAACAATTTTATTTCCTGGTTGAATACACAACAGTAATAAACCGCAACTTTTGCGGCCCATGTCTTTAAAATGGGGTGGTAATTTTCAACTTTATCTTTATTCATAATTAGTTGTGTTTTCGTAAAAAAAGCAAGAACAAAAAACTGTCCTTGCTTTTGTAAAATAAAAAATCAATACAAAAAAATGCCTTATAGCTTTTTGATTATCCTATTAATTGCGAACCCAAACAAAAAGGATTGGAAAAGATTTTCGCTTGATACATCGAAGCCAATAATGCCTCCGATTATTTTTGCGCTTTCGGGAATGAATGTCGAAATAAAAAGAAGCCCGAAAATTACAATTGCTCCATAAATCCAACTTTTTAAGTTTTCAGAAACTAGGATTTTAATGTCGAAAGGTTCGTCTGCCGTGCCTAAAAAGTAATCTTTTGCAGACAGTACGATTTGGGAAATTTGCCCAACTATGGCAGCAAGAAAAACAAGAAGGAAACTATTTATCATCACAATATTTTTTAATATCTTTAATTAATTCTTTTTTACTCTTTAATTTGCCGTTTTCTTTTCGGGGTTCAATTGGTAGGTTGTTCTCAGCAATAAATGCTACAACACCTTTTTTTGTTATAAAATCTTCCATTTCTTCTTCCGAAAGTTCGCATACTGAAACGTTTTTTTCATCACCGCATAAGTATTTCTTTACTATCAAAACACCTTCCTTATAAGTATCGCCCTTGTAAGTAACGATTGTTGGCAGAAGGTCCTCCTGGTATTCTATCTGTACCTTATTGGGATTAATACAAATGCTAATTATTTCTTGCGAAAAAACAGGCAAGCAAGCAAAAAGTAAGATTACTAAATTCAGAAAAAAGTTTATATTTCGCATAGTTCAATGTTGTTAATAATAGATGTACCGCTATAGCTGCCCGAATAATAAAAAGATGTATCGAAAATAACAGGGTCTATTGTTGACGTAGAAGTATGAAAAGATGTACCGTTTTTAAGATAATCAATACTAGTGCCTATTCGCCTAATTGTGAAAATGTCACCAGTAGTATAAGTTCCAGTACCCCAAGAAAAAGCACCGTTTTCGTAAACCCTTGTCGAGTTTGCTCCAGCTTTAAGCAAATAAATGGCATGGTCGATGGTGTTGTAGTTTTGATTTATATCAACATCCGATGCACCAATCATTAGTGCAGAATTTCCGACCGATAGGCTTGCGACTGTAAAGACCAGTTCAAAATCACCTGAAAGACCTCCGAAGCTGGCACCGTTAGACCAGCCGTTTGCGCCAATGGCATTTCTTTGAATTGATCCAGTACCAACGATAACATTATTAATATTTTCCCATGCGGAATTATCGCCACCAACTAAGCAAATCAAGTCCACTACATTTAAGAACGATTGAGTTTCTCCACATTCGTTACTGATTATAAGAGAGTAAACTCCTTGTGTGCCTGTCGTTACATTTACAATCAATTCGTTTCCATTAATAATAGTAATGCTATTGACAGTAAAGCCAAATCCTACTACTGAAACCGAACTCGTAAACCCTGCACCCTCGATTAATACATCTTGCGTTGACGAAATTAAGCCATCATCAATGCTAGAAACGAACGGCACAAGTTCTGAACAATCACAAGTATAAACAAGTGATTGGTTTTTGTACGACTGAGAAAATGCACTAATTGAAAAAATCAGCGATATTAAAATAAGTATGTGTTTCATTAAAAAATTGCTTCTGCCCAGAATGTGGACGGTGTTTGTATTGTCACGTTTCCTGAATTGGCTTCCCTGCTAGACTCTATTATGTAGATAGGGTTGGCAGGCGGTGACGGGTCTATTATTGTAATATTTGAGCTCGTCTCGTTGTGTCCATTTGCATTTCTTGCGTATGAATGCGATGCAGCCCCTATTACCCTGACCGATCCGGATACTTCTTTTATTGTTATTTTCGGATTTGTCCTTGCTGATGCAGAGGTAAAAGCAATGTTTACAGAAATCTTTACGATACTGGGGTTTCCAGAAAACTGCAAAGTGTTACCTGTTGATAACGACCAGCTCGATCCGTCGCTGTATATTTCCGACAAATCAAGCACAATCGAATTTGCATTTACGTTTGCTGATGACGAAACGTTTCCAGCAAAAATAGAATTAGTTCTGTTGTCCTGAAAAAGAAACTGCTGACTGTAAGATTGAGCCTTTAGGCTAATGCAAAATAATAGCAAGAATAATATTTCGAATAAATTTTTCATTATTGCTCCAGTTCGATTTGTATTTCAAGCACACCGCCCGAAGTCGCTGTGAACACATAGTCTTCTGTATATACTTCGTCATTGTAGGAAAGCGCATAGGGCAATTGTTCAACATAGCCTGCTGTGCCAACTTTGGGGCCTGCTAGGTATCTCCTTTGGTTCACATCTAATTGTCCGTCGAGTGCTGTGTCTCTTAGCCATTGTATAGAAAATGATTTAAAATCAAAATCCAAAGTAAAGGTATTGCCTATAACTCCTGCCGTACCTCCTGACGTGACCGCTTCATATAACGTAGACGTTCCTGCTTGATTAGCATCAATCCTGACATATACAATACGCCTTTTTTCTTCTACGACTTCAACCGTGGTTGTATCAATGCACTTTTCTAGCGTTTCGCTTGCAAGCACGGTTATTTCTGTTAAATCATTACAATCTAATACCCGTACTATTTCGCCAGTATGCTCGCTAATATGTACTGATACTTCTAATGTATCGGCTGCACGAAGCAAGCATCTATCGTAAGAAATAACCTTAGTAGTATCTGTTACTGTACCGCTTACTTTGTGAATAGTTGGTATAGTATCTTGATAAAATATATTAACATCTTGTACCGAATTAGGACAAGGCACTACGTCCTCGTAAGTTACTGCGGTCAGTTCGACGGGCGTAGGCTGTAGGTCAAAAAATTTGATTTGTCTAACTGTACCCGAAAAAACATCAACAATCATAACAGCATTAATAGTGTCGGTTCCTGAAACCACGCACAAATCAAGTCCGTTCGATTGGTTTACGATATTTTGCCCCTCGCTTTGGGCGTTAAGGGTAAAGGTGGCTGCTAAAATAAAAAGCAGTGATAAATAAAATAATTTTTTCATTATGGTAAAGTATATTCAATGATTACAAATCCTGTTACATCAATTTCGATGTCAACAGGTAATAAAGAGGTTTTGTTGTTGCTTGTGCGGTCGTCGTTGCTGTTGAAGCTTGAAACGCCAACCAAAGGAGACCAGTTCCCCTGTACGTCCTTAACACGGTTTTTGAGTTCTGCAATACTTAGCGACTGCCCGAAATTTGGGCTGCTGGTGTCGATATTTATGCTTGATGGAATAATATTAAAGTGTATTGCACCTTGCGGAATTTTCTTGTCGGCAACAGGACTTGAAGCAGTTAGTAGTTTTCTTACTATATTGTGCTGTACAACTTCCGTTGTTGGGTTATTGATAGCATCGAGTATGGCAAGTAAATTTGTATTTACCTCTGCGATACTACTTCCGATCAATTCGCATAAATCACAATTTAAGTCCATACAGTTTTCATTTTGGTCATTAATACAGGGATTGCTTGCTTTTGAAATTGACTGCTGCAATCCTGTAAAGCTTGTTTCACGTTTCATCTGTTAGTTTTTCTTGGTAGTTAGATGATACTTTTGTAATTTCTCCGATTAGCATATTACCCCTTTTGTCGTCAATTGCTAGAGGCGAAAGCCCTGCAAACTGCCTTACTTCATTAACGGTAAGTGCTTGCCCTGCATTAATTTCGCCTAGCGCACTATCAGCACTATTTTGTAGTGTTAAGTAATGACCAATTTCAATTCCCTTTTCGTGTTTAAAATATTCGTCAATTATGACGTTTATAACTTCTGAAAGAAACTTGGTGCGAGTCGGTTCTATTACAGCACGGCTTGCATTACGAAAAGCTTGGATGTTTTCTTGCGAATTATTGCCAATTCCACCATCATTACCAACTCCGATTAATGACCTATGCCAAATTTCAGACTTCAATATTTGTCTTTCATTTTCTTGCGAAAGTCCTTTGAAGTAGTTGAAGTCGGGCTTGTTGTCGAATTTTTGAACACTAGAAAAGCAGTCTTTGTTGTCAACTTCACGATAAATAAAAGGCGGCTTTAGTTTAGAATTTTTTAGTCCTCCAGTCCATCGGTCACACATTAATTTGAATGTAGCCTCCATTTGATCCTGACTGCTTTCAGGCTCTACGGATTCGATTAAGAACTTAGGGATAAATCCGTTTTCAATATCAGTATTATGACTTTGCGGTGCTAGTGCTTCCGTCATTTGGTGATATATGCTTGCAATAGAGATTGGTAGTCCGTACAAGCTTCTGCCCGAAATCATATTTTTTACATGAATTACGGTGTATTCTCCCTTGTCCGTTTCAGTCCAATACGGATATTCAGAAACAATCATTGCATTGCCTGCGAAAACACAACCTTTTGCAAAGTCCTCACTTATGGCAAAAAAACGAATATCTGAACGGTCATCTTTTCGTATTAGTTTACAATGCTCGAAAGGTTCACGCCAGTATCGAAATTGCTTTTGACCCGAGACTTCTGTTCGGTGCATTATTACCGCAGTATTTCCGATTGTGAAAAACTCCCTTAATGCCAATTCTAAAAAAGACAACAAGTTAAGGTTGTTTAGGTTTTTAGACTTGTCTTTTGCAAAATCACAAACCTGTTTTTCTTCGTCCTGACCTAATATATTTTTGACCATATTGGTTATCTTGGCGAAAATATTGTTTTGCTCCCCTGCATTTACCACAAATCCGCTGCCTAAAGTATTCGTCGTTTTCGACGAAATTACAGCAAGTCGAGTTGGTGAAAGTTCTGCTACATCATTAAGAAAAGCCGTAAAGTCACGTCCAGTATAAAATTCTTCTATAGTGTACCGTCCTGTTTTTACATTTACTTTATTTTCGGACGGCACACTACTAGAGAAAGATAAATTCTTACTGCTGTGCTTTCTTGCTATTCTCGACCTTTTCGACCTTGTTTTTTTCCTTTTCTTCAAAGTTAATCGGTTTAGGTGTTTCTGTATTTTCTTTTTTATACCCCTCTGGAGGCGTTACGTGCAAATGTCCGTTTGGTAGATTGTAGATTTTCTCCAAGTCGTCCTGACTTGCATCAGGATAACTTGTGCTGTTTTCGCTACCTAAAAAAACGTACTTTTTGCCGTTTGAAATTATCTTTTTGCCTTTCGGCTTAAATTTATTTTGCATTATTGATTACTTTTAAGGTGCGAAAACAGGTATACTTGCTTCGTTTCCGCAATATTGAGGAATAAGTCCGGGTACTGTTGTAGTAAGTGCAACCGTATAGCCGTTAATGTCAGTAGCCGCAACTGTACCTGTTTGTTGTTGTGTGCCTGCACCGACTGTAAGCCCAAAGAAGCTGTACTCTGCTTTGCTTTGGTAGTAGTAAAAGCCTAATACATGGTACTCGGCATTATTATCTTTTACAATCATAATCAAGCCTTCACTACAACAATTCGCATACTCAAAAAGGCAATCTAATTGACAGCGTGTTTCGATATTCATTCGGTTAATATCCCATTGTACAGTTGTTGTAAAGTTATACGCCCCTGCTCGTGGAATATTGGCTGTATTTGTGAAAAATGCAGTATCTTTTTCAAACTGAATATACCTAAACCCTGGGGTCGAACCTGGTGCCGACGCATCAAGATTGAAACTTGCAACACAAGCACAAGAATAAGTCGAATTATCAAGGGTTACTGCCGATTGACCTGCCGTAGAGTTATCTAATTCATCAGCGCAAATGTACCATAACTTATTGATACCGCCCTGACCACCGCAAAGAGTGGATTTTGTTATATTTACACCTGTTGGCATATCTTAGTTTTTGCAAAGGTTAAAAGAAAATGCTGCTGTTAGCAGTTCGGGTTGTGCGACTTTTGTACCTAATCGGAACTTGCCATCCATGAACAAAACCTTATGGTCTCGTCCAGTTCCTCGATGAATTTTCAACATTGGCCCAACATAATTCATGTCACTACTTACAGCATTGCCATTCCCTGCAATTCTCCAAGCTTGAATATCGCTACCAATTGCAAGGTTTCCGTTCGCACTATAAATGGCAACATGAGCAGTATCGTAGCCCAAGTATCGGCACAATAAGTCATCCCATTCGCACATCCAATATACAGGAATACCACGCCACAATAAAACAGGGTTTCCGTTTACGGTTGCGGTTACGCCTTCAACTTGCAGCATATAGCCTTGTGGAATATTCTTAAAGCAAGCAAGCAAGTAGTCGTAGTAACGGTCGTAAAATGATTGCGTTACATAAAAAGCTGCTTGGTTTCGTGGTAATCGCTTAGTAATTCGCTTACTGTTGTTATTAGTTCCATTCTTGAGGGAATAGAAAAACTCATTAATCCACTCACCATCGGGTAATTGGTCGTTGTGGTATTGATGCAAGTCGTCGCTTGCTATCATGTCACCGCCTTCGGTACATTGAATGTCTGCAAAAAATCCGTTACAGTAAGACAGTAAAGAGTGCGCACGGTCAGCAAATACAGATTGAGCAGTATTAAGCGAAACGGGTGAGGCATTATTGAAGTCATCACGAACATAGCGAGTATTACCGAGCCAAGTGATGGCCGCAATGTTATCGACAACATCGTTTTCTTTTAGTTTCCAGTAGCCAGTAAACATAGCCTGTCCGATTTCCGTGTCGGTTGGTTCTCCGTCGATTTCATAGCCTGAAAGATAGTCGGTACACCCTTGTACGGCCGTATTCAAGCAAATCTCGTCGTGAATATTAAAGCAGCAAGTAGTAAGGGTTCGAGTTTTTGCCGAAACGTTGCCGATCGGGTTGGGCTTGCAATCATTACAGCCGCCTTGTATTGCAATGCCGTTCGATTGCATGTAAGTCATACTCCAGCCCTTTTCGCCCGAAACGGTGTGATTTGTTCGGAAAAGAGGCAGATTTGTGTTAATAGCAGACTTCAAACTAGGCGCAATGGCCAAGTCCGAAACGGTCTGCACGTTAAAGCTTCCACCAACCAATGTTGCTGCATCGGGTTGATGGAATGTTAAAAAAGAAGCCATATTATTATTGTTAAATTGTTAAAATTATTTTTTTTGGATTAGGCTGCTTGTTCGACGGCATAAAACAAGTCGCCTTTATCCGTGAAACCGCCTAAGCGACCTTTTCCGTCCTTATATAATGTGATGTTGGATTCTCCTTCAACAACAAGCTCTGTCCACTCCTTGTCTACACCATCATCGTCCATGTCAAATGTTACTATAACCCCATTAATGTCAAATGTTTTACCCATAAAATCAGAGCCTAAGATTTTGTTAGGTATAGTAGCTTTTACACCGCCCAAAAAAACAGCAACACCTTTGCTCGTATTAAGCAATTCGCCTACTTCTTGTGTTTCTATTACAAAATCGGGGTCATAAGACCATGCACGGGCATTTATAGTTGTTGCTGTTGGTCGTTTTACTTTTACTATTTGTATCAAAATATATATTGTTTTAAAAATTACCTAAATGATTTTACCAGCACTGTTTATTTGTTTTACACAAAAATAAACAGCAAAAAATCTAAGGGGCAACCCAATCGTCTTGCGCACCCTCGTTATCCCCTAGCTCAACACCGTCACTATATTTGTTTGTAGCACGAAGTATGATTTCAAAATCATCAACACCCACATACTCAATACCTGTACCATTCCATGTAATAGAAGCTGGTATTCCAGTTAGATCAGGCGCAGCAGTAGCATCGAAAACAGGTATACTATAAGTATCGCTACCCACCGCAACAGTAACTTGGTAACAAGTGCCTGTAAATAATGGGTTTTCCGTGTCGGGCGTTAAGTTTTCTAATGTATAAACTAATGGGTCTACACCAACCTCATTCGGTAAAGTTTCGGTAATATTACTAGTTGCAATGCGTCGTACGTCCTCACTCCAAGTAACGCCACCATCACAACTAACTTCGACACGAATATAAGTGCCGCTAGTAATAATATCAGCAGTTAAGTCGTCAAAATTAATAAGACCATCATAAGGAGTACCGCTAACGCCTGCTATTATTCCGTAAGTCCATGTAGTACCATCATTACTGCCACCAATGCGTATAAGGTTGCCAGAAGTTGCACCGCTTGCATCGAAATTAATAACACGAGGCGATTTGTAGCCTGTAATTGTTGCACTAGTAGTACAGGGAATTGTAATAGTTACTGAAGCGTCGCAATTTTCAGATTGTGCCGTGATTGTATAAGTGCCACTATCTACAACATCAGTAGGAATTACAATAACTCCATTTTCGGGCGTTACAGGTCTAGGTGTTTTATCGTCATCTGTTGCAATTGTACCGCTTACGATTTGCTCAACAACACCATCACAATCTGAAAAAGATACAGTAATAATGTCTTCGGGGTCAATAATGTAAGTACGGTCTAATTCGGGTTCAATAGTCGTTCCTGTACTGTCTGTTAGTGCCAGTTCGCATTGGTCGCAAGTTTCGGCATCGGGTTCGCAATCTTGAGCATACCCAATACCCGAAAAATTACCATAACGAAAACGAACCATCTTTTCGTCGCTGCTACCATTTTCGTAAGTTGCTTTTACTCTAATCGTCCAGCAGGCAGCATTTTCGTTTAGCCGTGTGCTTATTTCTGCATAAGGTATCGTAAAGCTTCCAGTAAATTCAGAAATTTTAATGCCATTGCTGTAAATTCCACTTTCATGGTCAACAGCAGAATAACTAAGCGAAACTAACCCATCGGTACTGCCTTTAAAGTCAAAAACCAAGTCACCAGTATCAGTGTCTTTTGTAAACCAAAAACAGGCATTATCGCTTGAACCGTCACAGCATCCGTGCGCTTGGTTCATTATTTGCCCAAATTTACTATCTAGGCTATTAATTTTAATTGTGTTCATGTATTAGTTACGTTTAATTCCCATGTTAGACAATGATACACCTCCGAAACTAGAAACGGTACTTTTTCCGCCTTTGTCAATCGGTGAAGTTTCTTTTTTTATAACTGGTGTTTTACTTGACACGCCCTTGCCTGCTTTAATTGTCGCAATTTCCGCAATAAGCGGATTAATGCTATTTTCAATTGCTTCGTTAGTTTCTTTTAATTTCTTTTCTAATAAGACATTAATTTTGCTTTCGAGCGTTTCAAGGTCTGTATTTTTTGCAAAAAATTCAATCTCCGATTTCGTTGCAAATTCAGAAACGTCAGGTTTTGGTACAGTTACTAGTACGGCTGCTTTTTCGGCAATTGCATCAATATCAAAATTGCTTTCTTGATTTTCGTTAGATGCAATGTATTCTTTTACAATTTGCGCAATAGACTTCGATGCCTCCGCAATTACGCTTTTGTCCTCTTTTTTGAAAAGCCCACTAAAGGCTTTTTCTAGCTTTTCAACTAAACTCATAGGCTTAGGGTTATTTTTTGTTTGTAATGAAATATAAGAAAAGGTCTTTTTTGAAATTCCCTTTTCATTTTTATGCGCTTCTTTTTGCACGGTTGCATTTGGGTTGTCAGGAATCGGAACAATAGAAACTTCGTACAATTCCGACTTCGTTACTGTTGACCGCTTTTGCCCTGCAAGCATATCTTCGGGATCATCCGAGTAGGCAATTGCAGCGAAACCGATACTTGCTGTTCTGATTATTCCGTTCTCGATTTTACGCTCAATCTCCATTGCAAAATCGTCACCACTATCGAAAACAGCATCAGCAAAAAGCTTACCGTCCGACTTGGTTATGTTTTCCCAATATCCGATTGGCAAATTAGACCATGTTCTATGGTTGTAAAGCATAATCGGGTTTTTCTCAAAACGCTTTAAGTCCATACCCTCTACCAAAACTCGTTCGTGCGAAGCATCCAAAACGCTGCTATCGTATAGGCAAAATCTAATCATTTATGATATTAATTTGGTTTTTCGCAATAGTGCTTTTTAAATCAAGGCTTTGCCTTGTTTGTTAATTAAGTGTAATTGTAGTAATAAAAAAAATCCCAATCAACCCCCTTTGTGCAAAATGGGGCTAAATGGGGTAAAATAAAAAAGGCTGCATTGAGAAAACTCAATACAGCCAGTATACAGCCAAAAATTTATTATGAAAAATCAATCTTTTTTTATTGCCAAAATTGATGACCAGTTAGCAAAACTTAGAAGTAAAGCCAAGCAAAAGGAGAAAAAGCCAACGTTTCCTACTATATCGGGGCTTATGCTTTTAGAGAAGCAAAGATAGTGCATTACCACCTCGAAGCATCCAAATAATGCTGCTACTGCTAAGATAAGACTTTTTTTCCATTGTTCAATGTTTGAAGACATTGAACGGATAGCCGATACCATATAGGAAACGAAAACAGCAGCGGTACAAGCAGCAAATAAGGTTTCATACCTCCATACTTCACGACCAAATACAAAAAATATGCTTATGACTGTGAATACTGTAATAACAGAAATTGTATATTTTAGTGTTTTTTCGGGGCTTTTTGGTTTTTGCACCTTGCTTTCAAGCTCCACGATTGTAAGTAGCAAATCAGCCTTTTCGGTTGCAAGTACTTCGTTTAGCTTTTCGGATTTTTGCAAAGCACTTTCGATATTTCTTGCAGTTGCCGAAAGTGCTTCTATCCTGTCCTCTTTGGACTTTGCAATTACTTCAAGTTTTTGCAAAGCACTTTTGGTATTTTTGAAAGTACTTTTTGATTTGTTTTCATTTTGCAAAAGTACTTCGTTTTTTCTTGAAAGTTCTTTTTGTAATGCTTCGTTTTCCTCCAAAGTACTTTTGGCATTTTGAATAGCACTTTCAAGTCTTACCTTGTACCCCGAAAGTGCTTCGTCTTTTTTTGAAAGTTCTTTTAGTAATGCCTTATTTTCTTGAAAGTACTTTTCTGCTCTTTTGGAAGCTGACGAAAGTTCTTTTATTTCTGTTAGTGCGATAACATCAATTGATGCTGCTTTGATCGCTTGTATTGTTTCGGGTGTTTCATTAATGAAAACTTCCGCCACTTTTGAAAGTGGCAGTACGGTTTTGGTATCGGCATATACTTCGACTGATTTGCCGTTTATCAGTTTCCTTGCTTTGCCGTGGCTTGTGTTCAAAGCCTTTGCAATGGTTGAAATTGTGATTGCTTTCATTGTTCTTGTATGTGTTTTAATTTGATACGATATAATATTTCCCATTCCCATTCAATACTGTACTTGCTTTTTGCCCTAAGAACTCGAAAATAAACAATCCGTTTTCTTCATAAGTAAAAACAGGAATATCAGTATAAAACCGCTTTTCAGATGTTTCGGTGCCTGCATACACAAGTAGCCCGTTTTCAACTGTAAGGACGGTTTCTTTTTTATTGTAAGTGTTGACGAGCGTGTAAAACTCATACTCGTCCTGTTCTTCTCCGTACTCGTCCTGTTCTTCGTATTCTTGTACTTGCGAAAAGTTCCGCAAGTAAAGAAAATAATCCAAAGCAAATGCGCCAATTAAAAAGACGATTGCAAAGGCAAACAGGGTAAGTGGTAATAATAATATTTCCAACATTACTTTTTGATTTTTACGTTTAGCAAGCTGTCTTTTCTTGCTTTTAACTCCTTGTCTTCTACTACCATTAAGCTATCAGCAACATCAAGCAAGCCAGACACTTTGCTCGATATGGATCCGATTAGTTCTTCGTGCGGAAGTATTGTCGCTTGATTTTTCAGCCCGTTTGTAGTCGCTTGTGCGTCCTGTGGGTTTGCAAAAATATCACTACTTCTACTCATTGACGAAGTGAGAAGCGGAAACGAGTAACTTATTACTGCAATTATCATCATGACAGGTATTCCTTTTGCGATATTAAAAAACAAATCATACCAGTTATATACCTCACTTCGTGCTATTTCCGATATTGCAGGAGAAAGCAAATAACCGTAATAAACGAGCAAAAGCATCGCCAAAACTGCAAAAACGTACCTTAAAACGTCGTAAGCCATCGGCAAAACAGCAAAAACAGACTTAACCGAATGGGAAAAACTTAATCCTATCAGCAGAAATACCGCCATAACCACTAAAGCCACTGCACACCATATCATAAGCATACGGATCACGCCAAAACTAAAACTAACAGTCGTGTCGGTGTGATTATCAACTGCTTTTGATATTGATGTGCTTGATTTTTTTCGCCTTTTCGGTCTTTTCTTTGTAGGGGGCTTGGCGTTTTTTTTGTTTTTTGCATCATCCAAAACGATTAAATCGTTGTTTTCTGTGTCTCCACCGTCTTCCGTGTCAAGTGGGAGCGACGGGGTTAAATAATTTGCCATAATCGTATTGATTTTTCTAGTTAATTAATAAAGTTGCATTCTTTTAAAAAAGGTTCTATTGCTTTGTGCGGATTTTTCAAATCAATTTTAGTTGCTTGAACTTCACACCTTATTTTTTTACCCTTGCTTTTTAGTATCAATAAAGAAACTTTCACACCAGGACATTTTCCAAACAAATAAATATCATTTTCTGTAAGCTGGAAATAAGATATTTGTTCGCCTGTTTTTTGGCTTCTTGCTGAATGAATATCCAATTCAGTAAAGGGCAAATAATTTCTTTCCTTAGTTATCACATCAATAGAAATGTCTTTGCCCGAATAAACAGCCTCTATCGCCTCCTTAATCCTTAGTGATGGATTTGCCCGAAGCCTGTTTTTTTTCATTATGCCTATAAGATTTTCTAACTCCTTATAGGTAATGTCGTTTATTTCTCTTTGCATATTTCGAATTTTTTTGTGTTGCCTAATCTTTTGTATTTATCTAATTCGTTAATTATTTTTATTTCCTTTTCGGCTATTTCTGAAAGCGGTAAGTATTGTGTATTGTAGTCGCCTTTAATCGCAAACTCGACCGCCTCTCTGTATGCCTTACTATTATAAGTAATAACGGTACCGCCGATTTCTGCATTGTTCGCCAAGTCTTTTGCCTTAATATACAAGTCCTGTTTTTTGGCTTGTTTGACTTTTTTTCTTTTTGCAATTTCTTTTTTTGCCTTTGCGTTTTCTGCCAGTTGCTTTTTTGCATCTGTTACGGTTTTGGCATTTTTTGCAATTCGATAATTAAGTTTTTCAATTTCCTTTTTTAATTCCCTATCGTTTTGGTTTTTTGGTGCAATAATGCCTGTTATCATTATTGCAGCAGAAAGCCCAAGCAAAAGAATATCTAGCAAACCAAAACCTCCACGAGCCAAATCTAAGCCGTCCATCAATTCAAGACAACTACCAGCACCGTACACAAAAGAAAGTGTTTTTACCATCAGTCTATCGTTTACAATGTTCGACAAAATAACACAATGAGAAATTATTACGAGTACTGAAAGAATGAACTTTGCATAGGCAAAGTCCACCCTGTGCCGTATTGAAAAAATCGGTTTTGAATTGATTATTTTTACCGCCAATGCTATCGACGGAACTGCCAATAAAATAAATATTTGCGCTTTCATACCAACAAAGATAAATAAAAAAGTTTGCTTTTTATAGTTTTTATTAAACTTATTACGTATCTTTATGGCGTGATATTGATTTAATCATTCAATAATTTAATTTTCTTATGAAAGATACAAGAAACCATGCTAAAGGCATGAAGCTTTGGCCCTTGCAGTTAGCGGCACCTATTATAATTGCTTTGGTCCTAATACTTTCTTACAACAGCGCAACAGCAGAAGTTGCCCGAAAAGAAAAACGGAAATCAAGAAAAGCGAAAAGAGAGCATGTCAAGAAAATAAAATCTTATAGGCGGTATGTAGGAAAAAACAAGCCGTCGTTAAGTCAAAAAATAGGAGGAATTAAGTATGAGTATTAGAACTAATGAAGCTTACAAAAAGCTTTTCGGTAGAGCAACCAAAAAAAAGAGACAAAACAGGCTAATAAGGGTTTATTGGGTTGACTTTAAGATGGTTTTGGATGTTACAGAAAAGCCAAAAGAAACCAAATAAAAAACAATAAAAGTTTAAGTTTCTTTTGATAATTAAACTTTTATTACTATCTTTGCATCAAGCCGTTAGGGAAACGGTATTGATTTAAAACCAAAAAAAACAAAATATTATGTGTGAGAAATTTGACCCACGACTTGAAACCGAAATAATTAAGTTCGCAGGCTTTGAAAGCCTAAGCGATTTACAAGATGCGTTTAATGATAAGCTAATAACATTAGCAGAAGAACGGAATATAAGCCAAGACCAAGAAAACAGCCTAGTAAACATCGGCATCATTCGATATAGCAGCTGTAGTTACGAACTAAGGGCTGACTACCCTATTCTGTTAATACAAGGCGTTGAAGCACTAGAAGAAGCTTTTAGTCCATTTGATGAATTTTTTGAAATCCACCAATTCGAAACAACTACTTATCTTTCGTGTGATGTAAGATTGAGCATAAGTCAAGACCAAGCCAAGACAGCATTACTAATACTAGAATACGAGTTTTTAGAAACGGTTGCGAAAATACAAGAAGCAATGCAAGAGAAAAAACAATTATCTGCATAATTTTTGAGTGTTTTTAGTTAGCATTTTACCCCCTGTGTCGTTAGTTCGGCACGGGGCTTTTGGGTGCAAACTTTATTTTTTTATATTTTTTTAATTTTAACCAATTTTATTATGAGTAATAACGATTTAACAGTATTAGACGGAAACGGTGCAGTAACAGCACCAACAGTAAATAATGGATACGAAACATTAAACGCTAAAGTATTGGCGCACTTAGTCGAGGAGGCTAAGAAAATGAAAACCGCCAAAAAGGGCATGATTAGCCCCGACAGTATACCTTATTTTGAAGTGGACGAGCAACTGTCTAAGGGAGACGAAATTCGTTTTACCTATGCAGGGCGTTTTGTTGACGAACGCATAGAACCCGAAACTGGAGAAGTTAAATATTTGCCAACAGTAGTTCTTATCGACCAAGAGGGGCAATATTGGAAAAACAGCACACACATGTTAATAACACATTTTGCAAGCAAGCAAAGCGGGTACAAAGCAAACGTACACTACAAAGGTATCAAAAAGACAAGCAAGGGGAACAAAATGCAGTCTTTTGAAATCCACCAATTAATTGACGCATAAACACAAAACCTATTTTATCACAATGCCCAATACTTAATTTTTTTTGTATTGAGCTTATTTTTTAAAGCAAATGTTAGCACTTACAAAGGAACAAAAAGGAACAGACGAATTTTGGTCTAATTTACTAGAAAAAGACCAAGACCAAACAAAAAGCCAGCTTCAAGCCGAAATCGAAAATATTAACCCGTCAAACGGTAAATCTTGCTACTTTTTCGAGTTGCCACAAAAAAACGGCTGGAAATTTTCAGAAAGTGAAATGGAGGCATACTTGGCAGACAGCAGAAAAAGTAGCGGAGACATAGCAGCCTTTTCGGTTAGTCCTCGCTACTACAAAGATAAACCGCCTTTTTCGGGCGACAAAAAAGCACTAGAAAAAGGTACTTTTTTGCACGATGCAATCGAGTATAGTTCAAAACACGAATTAGGCTTTTGCGCTCAAACGGTTATCGAATATGCTAATAGCTTTACTGTACAGCCAAGCTTTGCAATGAACAAAAAGGATACTATCAAAGACGGTATTTCTTTTTACGAGCGTATTTGTACCGATGCTGAAAACCAAGCAGCAAAAGAAGCGGCCGCCCTTATGGGTGAAAATATTTTTACCTCTACCAAAGGGCTAAAAAATCACTTCTATAAATTAAAAGAGTACTGCAGCAAAAACATAGTAAGTCAAGCAGCCTACGATGCAGCCCAAGGCCTTGCCAAAGATATTGCCTATATGGAGCAACATACGCCCGAAACCGTAAAAATGATTAGTGCCTGTTATAGCGAATTAAACTTAACTAACAAGTATTACAAGTTTCGCCCCGACCTTATCGGATTTAAAAAGGACATTGGCGCAAATGTGTATCTAAGCATTAAGAGTGTAGGAGATATGAAGCGAGCAAAGTACCAAATAAAGGACTTGTACATCAAAAAAGATAGTGCTTATATAGAAGCATTACAACAAGTAACAGGTGAAAAATTTATTTTGGCTTATTGGCTCATACCCACAAAAGCCCCTTTTCACTCGAAAATAGTTTTTACTGATTGTACCGAAACGGTCGAAAAAATAAAGCCTTGTTTTAGCAAATTAGTTGACTTCATGCAAGGTAAAAAAATAGAAAAACCAAAACGAAGCAATAAGTTTGGTTTTGAAATTTGGTAATTAATTTAAAAAATTAAAAATATATTATGACTAATATAATGGATGAAAAATTTGAGTTCTTAACTTCAATAGAGACCAATAGCCGAACAGTATATTCTCATATGCACGGACAAGGAGTTCAAGTGCAGTACGAACAGGAAGAAGAATTGCTTGAACTCTACGAAGGGAGTAACTGTGTAACGGTTACTAGAGAAGATGTACAGAAATTGGCGGCTTACTTCGATACAGTGCCGAAGCTTAAAATTTGGTAATTAATTAATTTAAAATCATTAAGTAATGCTAGAAAAACTATTTGAAACGGCTGCAAATTTTTGGGCCGAACAATTAAATCCAGACTTAGATAACTGGTGTATTGGAGATGGGTTCACCAATATGCTTGGAAAAGTGACAGCAAAAACCGAAAGATTATACATAACCCCCAATCAACTGGAGATTTTTAAGTCGGAATTGCAAGAAATTATTGTTGAAAAATATGTCAATAGCAATATTGATATTATTGTGACAGGAGTGGATTACGAGCCTTGCGAAGTACTAGTAAGGGCCTGCAAAAAATCAGGCATCAGTGTATCGGCATTGCCTGTAAAATCCTGTATGCGAATTGATACGAAAAATGAAACTATTGAAATAAAAGTGGGGTACGGCAAGTTCTTTGCGCCCCTACCGATAGTAAAAACAAACTAAACAATAACTAGCACTAAACTAGTCAAGTATTAGACAGTAATTTATATTACTGTCTTTTTTTATGTCTATAACGAAAAGTTTTATTACTTTTATGCTAAACCACATAAAAACAACCGAAAATGCAATATAAAGAGCAAATACGATTACGCCAATTTAGGCACTATTATTCAATTGAGGTATTAGGATTAGAAAAAGAGTTGTCGCAAGAAAAATTTGCAAATAGTGTTTTGGGGGTAAAAAAAGCAGCGATGTCACAATATGAGAGCATGAAAGGCAAGACATACGACTTGCCCGAAAAGCACATCATTACAATAGAAAGAATAATCGAAAAACACGAAGGAAAAAAAATAAACTGGAGCAATTTTTCTTATGATGACACAGCAAGCATGTTACAGATAAGGGAAAAGGCGGCCAAGACGAAGCGAATAATACAGGCAAAAAAAGAAAAGGTATCGTCTTTACTTTTTCGACTAGTAAGTAAAGAGGGTTATAGCAGAAAAGAACTTGCCGAAATGATGGGACTGGAGTACAATAACTCTAAATCATCCGTAGTCGCTCAAATAATAGAGAAAAAAATCAGCCTTGAAAAAATCGAAACAAGGCTTTACCGTTTATCCTTGAAGCTAAAAGACAAGAGCGGTAATTGGCGTGTTAATCATGA
>JAHDBT010000238.1 GCA_020630215.1 Bacteroidota bacterium | reverse complement strand
AAAAAAAATACGGCGACTTAATCATCAGAAACTTAAGTTTTGAGCCACTAGCCTAATTTTTGTAGGATAAGTAATATTGCTTTTATAAAACCTAAAATATCAGGAAAATGAATTTTGGAAAAGAATTTAGAAAATACGCCATTAAAGATAAAAATATAGGTGGTATTCATGTTGATAAATACATGGACAAAATGGCTACAACCGTGCCAATGATGCCTACTAACTTCACACCAAACATTATCGAAGAACGCCAAATGAACGCTGTTGCGATGGACGTTTTTTCTCGTTTAATGATGGACCGTATCATCTTTTTTGGGGTACAAGTTTACGACCAAACAGCCAATATTGTACAAGCACAGTTATTATTCTTAGAATCGGTTGATCCTAGCCAAGACATTTACATGTACATCAACAGTCCTGGTGGCTCGGTAATTTCTGGCTTAGGCATTTACGATACCATGCAATACGTACAACCTGATGTTGCCACTATTTGTACCGGTTTAGCCGCTTCTTTTGGAGCAGTATTATTAACCGCAGGTGCTAAAGGCAAACGTTCGGCATTAAAACACAGCCGAATCATGATTCACCAACCTTTAGGCGGTATGCAAGGGCAAGTAAGCGATATGGAAATTTCGTACAAACTAATTAAGCAAATGCAAAAAGAACTGTACGATATTTTTGTAGAACATACTGGCCAACCATACGATAGAATTGAGCAAGACAGCGACCGTGATCACTGGATGATTGCTCCTGAAGCTAAAGAATATGGTATTATTGACGAAGTACTAGAAAAAAATCCTCAGAATAAAGAAGCGTAATTCTGCCGTTTTTTTTGTATATTGTATAAAACAAAACAATAATAGCTATTATTAGCCAATACCGAATAAGTGAGTTCTAAATTGCACTTGTTCGGTATTGGCATATATATAATCAGGCTAATTTAAGTACAGAAAAGAAGAAAACTCTTTCCTATTCATGCCCAATAAAACAAGATCAAAGATCAAGTCAAACAATAAATAAATGGCACGTAAAAAAAATGATTTAGTTTGTTCCTTTTGCGGACGACACAAAGAAGAAACCCTCATTTTAATTGCAGGATTAGAAGGTCATATTTGTGAAGGATGTGTAGAACAAGCACAACAAATAATTGAAGACGAGTTGAACAATCAACGCAGTGAAAACAAGCGTCGGTTTAGCATGTCTAAAATATTAAAACCTGTTAACATCAAAGCATATCTCGACCAGTATGTTATTGGTCAGGATGAGGCTAAAAAGGTGATTTCGGTAGCGGTTTACAATCACTACAAACGCCTTAACCAAGCTGTTATTGATGATGTAGAGATTGAAAAATCGAACATTTTAATGGTAGGACGAACGGGTACGGGTAAAACCTTAATTGCACGTACTATTGCTCGCTTTTTAAACGTACCATTTACCATTGTAGATGCCACCGTTTTTACCGAATCGGGCTATGTAGGCGAAGATGTAGAAAGCATTTTAAGCCGCCTATTACAAACCTGCAACTACGATATTGATGCTGCCGAAAAAGGCATTGTTTATATTGATGAGATAGACAAGGTTGCTCGTAAAAGAGACAATCCATCTATTACTCGCGATGTATCGGGCGAAGGCGTACAGCAAGCGATGTTAAAACTACTAGAAGGCTCGGAAGTATTAGTACCGCCACAAGGTGGACGTAAACACCCCGACCAAAAAATGGTGCGTATTAATACCCGCGATATTTTGTTTATTTGTGGCGGCGCATTTGATGGCTTAGAGAAAGTAATTGCCAAACGTATTAATACCAAAGTAATTGGCTTTAAAGCCGACCATATTACCGAAGACAAAGAGGAAAGCCTATTGCGCTATGTAAGTCCGCAAGATATTAAAGGTTTTGGCTTAATTCCCGAATTAATTGGCCGCCTACCTGCCCTCACCTACTTAGAACCACTCGACCGTAAAGCTTTACGGGCAATTATGACAGACCCCAAAAATGCACTAGTAAAACAATACGAAAAGCTATTTGCAATGGAGGATGTAAGCCTTACCTTTACCGAAGGTGCACTCGACTTCATTGTAGACAAAGCCGTAGAGTTTAAATTAGGTGCTAGAGGATTGCGCTCTATCTGCGAAGCCATTATGACGGATGCAATGTTCGAAATTCCTACGCAAAACGACATCAAGGAATTTGCCATTACCGCCGACTATGCCGAGGAAAAACTAGGACACGAAAAAGCGAAAACATTAAGAGTAGCCTCTTAATGTTTTGTAGAAAGTAGCAGGTACTTTTGTAGCAGGTATACAATTGTATCTAAAAGAAAAACGCCATCCAAAACTAATATTTGGATGGCGTTTTTTTTATTGGCATTGTACAAAACACCTGCTACTAAAAGTAACGAGGCGTTTTAATTCGTTCTCCTTTTTTACCAAAATCGTAGCCTAGCATTATTTCGTGGCTGCCAGAGGTAAAGTCGGCTAATTCGGAGAGGGTGTAATCGTAGGCATAGCCAATACGCACGCCATTTTCTAATTGGAAAGATAAAATAAAATCTATAGATTCTGGATTGAGTTTTTCTTCAAAACGGAAAGAAGAACCTAGCCAGATTGTTTCAAATAATAACACACTTAAATTAGCATCTACTTGTGTTGGTGCATTGCCTGGCACCATTTTTACCAATGCCGAAGGTTTTAATTTAATCTTCCTACCCAATGGCACTACTACCCCACCCGTTAAGATATAATGACGGTATTGCTGTGGTACTTTGGCTATATTGGGCAATCCATCGTATAAATCGTTGTTGAGTAAATGCGGAGCAGATGCGCCTAGATATACTTTATTGGTTTGGAAAAATAAGCCTACGCCAAAATTGGGTAATAAAGTGCGTTCGTCTTGCGTAAACGCTCCGTCCATATCTCCAGGTTCTGCTTGGGTTTCTATCTCTGTAAAATTAGAACGAAGATTTAAAATCCCTCCTTGCACCCCAAAACCTAAACGTCCTCGTCCTATTCTAAAGCGGTAAGCATAAGCGGCATAAGCCCTAATGCGTTGGTGTACGCCAATTTCGTCGTACTCCATAAATCCCCCAATACCTATTTTATCGTATAAACCTAAAGAGGTATGTCCGCTAAAAGAAATGGTTTGAGGCGAACCCTCTATATCTACCCATTGCTTGCGATATATGCCTGTAAAACAGGTAGACTCTGCACTGCCTGCATAACCAGGATTATGCACTAAACCATTAAACATGTATTGGCTATAACGGGCATCTTGCTGTGCCTTTGTTTCTTGTAAAGTAGCCATTGTAAGTGCTACCATTATTAATAAAAAACTGGCTATTGTAAAAGTTGTATTTTTCATATTGATTGATTGTTTTTTCTATTCAAACAATTTTTGTTCTAGTAAAAGTAGTAGGTGTTTTGCAAAAAGATAACTGCTAACACACCTACTACTACTTTATATTTAGTCTAACCTAGCGTAGCAAAGATCACATCCTACCTACGCAATTCTATAAAGCCCGATTTTTTCTCGCTCATTTCTTGGTCTGGATCGTTGGCATACATTAAAATGTAGAAATACGTGCCATCGGGTAAATCGTTATTATTCCTTTGCCAAGTTCCGTCCCATGCATTTAATTCGGAGTAGCCCCGCTGCTGATATACTTGGTCGCCCCAACGATTAAAGATAAATAGTTCGTTGTTAGGGAAACACTCGGCTAAATCAACAATAACAAACGCATCATTATCACCATCCCCATTTGGAGAAAAACCATTTGGAATAAATATGTTTTCACAATCAACCCCATCAATAGGATCTTGTGGCATAATGGAAATGATTACTTCTGCGGTATCACAAGCCAGCGTATCTCCTAGTAAAATGGCACATACTACATACTCAAAAGTATCTACACCAATAAAGTCTAAGGCTGGTATATATTCTAAAGAAATATCATTACCCAAACCATCTGAATTAATAAGTACCGTGCCACCATTTATTGGTGGAACTAGTATATCAATAGAGATATTGGCTAGTGGCGGAATGTTAACAAAAGTATCGTTGTCAAGCACAAGCACCTCTACTAATGCTTGGTTAATAAAGGTAGCATCTTCGTCGTCAACAGCAACAATGTATACTGTATCACTAATGCCCAAATTGATGTAAACGGTAGCCGTATCGGTTAGTCCTTGTTCGTCTACAATAATGTAGGTAAAGGTATCTGCCCCTGCAAAAGTCGAATCAGGAATGTACAAAATGCTATCCCCTACTATGGTGGCCGTTCCAAAACTTGGCTCATCCAAAATTTCTACAATGGTAATTAATTCATCATCCCCATCAGGGTCGGTATCATTGTCTAGCACATCAATATAAATAGAATCGATTTCTAGGATGCCTACCATATCATCGGTGGCAATAGGCGGTAAGGAATCTGGTAATTCGGGTTCGCCTATCGTGATGATTACCATAGCTGTATCCGTTAAACCTTGCTCATCTACAATGATATAAATAATGGTATCAACGCCTGCAACGGTATCGGTATGGGTGTAAATAATGGTTCCATCCAAAGTTACGGTAGCCGTACCTAAAGTAGGTTCTTGTAGTATTTCTACAATGGTAATTAATTCATCATCGCCATCAGGATCGGTATCATTGTCTAGTACCGCAATTTCTATGGTATCACCTATTTCTATGCTCACCGAATCGTCTAGTGCAATAGGCGGCAATAAAGAATCGCCTACTACAATTACCACAATTGCCGAATCTAATTCGTCCCAGCTATCGGTAATCGTATAAGTAAAGGTATCTACCCCTTCAAAGCCCGAATCAGGTGTGTAGGTAACCGTTCCATCGTCATTAAGTACCGCAATACCGTTTGCTGGGTCCTCCACTATTTCAACCACCAAATCTTCATCATCAGGATCGATGTCATTGTCTAAAATAGCAATCTCAATAGGTTCGTCTATTGGAGTAACCGCAAAATCATCTACTGCTATTGGCAGATCGTTTACTGGTAATACTTCTATTACTACGCTTACCTCCTCACAGTTTCCATCTTCATCACAAACAGAAATATCAAACGCATCTATTCCTACATAATCGAGATCTGGCACATAAACAAAACACGAGTCTCCTAACTCCTCTGGATTTAAATAAACCGTTCCATTGGCAGGGTCGGTATTAAATACAATTTCCGCAATATCAAAATCTATGTCAATAAAATCTTGAATACAGATAGTATCTGGCGTATCTTCTAATGTTTCATCAAAAATAACCTGGGGGTTTAAAATGTCTGGAAGTACATTAATGTTTACATAAGCCGTATCGCAAAGTACTGGCGTGCCATCATCGCATATGGTATAAATAAAATAATCGTTGCCTATAAAATCTGTGTTAGGAATATAGAGTACGGTGCTATCTGCCTGAATTTCGGCAGTCCCATTGGCTGGTGGCGTAGCAATACTTATGATGGTAAAATTATCGCCATCAGGATCGCTGTCGTTTTGTAGAATAGGAATAAACACTTCCGTATTCATTATAACGATTTCATTATCATACACCGCTAGTGGCGGATTATTAGGATACTCCCCTTCGCCAACTACAATACCTACAATTGCTGTAGCGCATTGTACAGGTGTGCCATCGTCACATACGGTATATTCAAACTCATCGTATCCTACAAACAAAGAATCAGGCGTGTAAGTAATAGAACCATCGGCATTAATTACAACCGTTCCGTTACTAGGTGCAGTTGTTTCGGTAACCGTTAAGTTCCCCCCTTCAGGGTCGCTATCGTTGCCTAGCACAAATACGGTGATAGGGGTATTTAGCTGTGTAGTATCTACATCATTATTAGGTGTTGGCGGTTGGTTAGGTGTACCTATTGGATAAACGGTAATACCCACAATTGTTTGTTCGCAATTGCCATAAATATCGCACATTTCGTAGAAGAAGAAATCCTCCCCTATAAAACCAGGATTAGGAGTGTAAGTAACAATTCCTGTTTCAAAATTAACTTCTAAAGTGCCATTTTCTGGGTCAAATACAATGCCATTAATGGTAATACCTTCGCCCGAATCGTTGGCTAAAATGTCAATATCAATAGGCGTATCTTCTTCTGTAAAAGCAACATCTGGTTGTGCATCTGGAAGTTCGTAGATGAAAATAACAACAGTTGCCGTATCGCAAGCCCCTAGCGGGTCGCAAAGGGTGTAGGTAATTTCTACTGTTCCTGTAAAACCTTCGTTAGGTGTAAAAATGAGAATACCTTCCCCAAAATCAAAATCAATGGTTCCATCGGTAGGCACGTCTAGTAAGGTTACAATTAGTTCCTCTATTTCATGATCTGGGTCGCTGTCATTATCTAGGATATTAATGTTTACTACTTGTCCTTCTGGCCCACTAGTTGTATCATTAATGGCAATTGGTGTTTGGTTGCTATCTACTGGTAATACCGTAATAGTTACAAAAGCCGTATCGCACAATGACGGTGGCACGGTATCACAAATGGTATAGGTAAAATAATCTGTTCCTATAAAGCTCGAATCAGGTATGTAAGTAATCGTGCCATCAGGATTAAGGGTCAACGATCCATTTTCTGGATTAGAACCAATCGTTACAATTAAATCCTCGACATTACCATCTGGGTCGCTGTCGTTTTCTAGCACCTCAATGGTTACCTCATTATCCTGTAGCGTAGTTGCCTCATCATTTTCTGCTAATGGTGCTTCATTCGGAATATCGAACCCTACAGCGATATATACGGTTGCTTCTGCACATTGCACAGGTACTCCCGTATCGCATACGATATAGTTGAGCGTATCAGGTCCAAAATAATCTAGGTTAGGCGTGTAAATTAAACAGTTGTTTTCGTCAATCGTAGCATTCCCGTTAATAGGTCCTGCAATAGATTGTACAAACAAATCTTGTCCTTCTGGGTCGTCGTCATTCCATAATACACATATGGTTACCGTTTCATTAATTTCTAGTGCTACGATATCGTCATTAGGAATTGGTGGTAAATTAGGCGTTCCTGCTTCTATAATTTCTATAGAAACCAAGGTGCTGTCACAACCAAAATCGTTGCAGATGGTGTAGAAGAAATGGTCGGCACCAAAATAGCCTGGGTTAGGTGTATAGGTAAAGGTGCCATCTTCATTTAGCATTACCGTTCCATAACTTGGCTCAGTAAAATCAGTGATGCTTATATTGTCTCCAAAATCGTTGGCAGTTACATTAATCACTACCGCACTATCCTGGCTTGTGTATGCAATATCTGTTTGCGCATCTATTGTTCCGTCAGGGTCTGGAGGAATACTAATTAAAACATCGGCAGTATCACAAAGTGGCGGGTCGCAATCGTTGCAAACAATATAAGTCAATATATCATCTACGCCTACAATGCCATCTGCTGGGGTGTATACCAATTGTCCATCCTCACTTAAAGTGGCAGTTCCATAAATACCATTACTTAGCAGGGTGGTATTTAAAGCATAATCACAAGCTTGGGTATCGTTATCTAGTACGGGTACTAACGCAACGCCTAAGCTTACTACGCCTGTATCATCGTTTGCTATTGGTGCTACGCACTCTATGGCAATGCTAATATTAAGGCTCTCACATTCGCCTTCGGCATTACATCCTTCTACTACTATTGGGTCGAGTCCTAAACTGCCTGGTAATGGCGTGTATTGAAAACAGGTATCGTTTAAAAGGGTAACGGTAGCTAAAAGTTCGTTGTTAACGCTAGTAATGGTTACCCCTGTTAAATCGCAAAAGGCAATACAAATTTCAACTGCTGTCATGGGTTCTGTACAGAAAGTTGCGCCAGCACTACAATCAGGAGGAGCTGCCGTTACTGTAATATAAACATAAGCATCATCACAATCGCCATTTACATCACATATGGTGTAGCTAAAAGTATCTACCCCTACAAAACCAGGATTCGGTAAGTAAGCAATCATGTTTCCTACTAGTTCCATTTGTCCATTGCTGGCTTGTTCTACATTGGTAATGGTAAAGGGATCGCCATCTGGGTCATAGTCGTTTACTAAAACATCTATTACTACTTGTAAGTTTTCTGTTGTATTCCCAAAATCATCGTTGGCTACAATACTGCTGCAACTTTCAGCTACATTAATTGTATAGGTATACGTACCACATAAACCATTGCCACAAGCTTCAAAAAGTACCTCGTCGGTTCCTAAAAATCCTGCAGGAGGCGTATAAATATAACAAGCTCCATCTGGTTCTAAGAAAGCACCTATTGTGCTATTCATTTGACTAATGGTATAGTCGGTTCCAATAGCATCGCAGAAAATTGGGCATAAGGTGGTAGTTGTTAATGCATTTAAACAAAGTTGCGAATTACCTGCTTCACAAAAAGTGGGGCTAATGGTAAAGTAAACAATTGCCGAAGAAGTTTGTCCACAAGGACCAGTAATAGTATATTCAATTTGGTCATCTCCTACAAAGCCTGTGGTTGGTACATAAGTTACTCCATTTCCTAATACCGTAGCCGTTCCGTTAGCTGGCGGATTGGAAATTGTAATGTTTGTAGGCGAGATATAAGTATCATTATCGAGTACATAAACGGTTAAAGAAGTGCCTGTATATTCTGTTACATAATCGTTAACTGCAACAGGAGGAACACAGCATGGTACAGATATAGGAACGGCAACAGTTGTACAAACAGGAGGTGTACTGTTATCGCAAACTTCTATATTAGCCGTATCGTTTCCTTCAAAACCTGCCTGCGGTGTGTAGCGGAAACAATTCTCATCAAGTATGGCAACCACACCTCCAAATACGGTTGAACTGCCAACAATAGCCGCACTAGTTGCACAAGCACCAGGCGTAATATCTAAACAAACAACTACTGGTTCAAAGGGGGCGGTACAAGCAACGGCAGGCTGTACAATGGGTGCTTCGCCAGCAGTAACATTTATCGTAATATCTGCTGAAGTAGATATTTGCCCTAAGGCATTTATGAAGTCATAAGTAAATACATCTGTTCCAGTATAAGTTGTTGTAATCGTATAGGTAACGCTGTTATCTGGATTAATAATAATGGTTCCCACATTAGCAGGGCTTGCATCTAGTGTATTAATCCCTGTAATTATGCTTGCTGATACATCATTTTCTAATGGAAAAAGGGTGATAGTACCAGGACTACAAAGCGTGGCATTATCAGCAACCGCAATAGGTGTGTTTTCTATTATAATAATAAGTCCAAAATCCGCTTGCGTATAATTATCACCAGGAGCTAAAGTAATATTGTAGCTATTTACAGTTGTTAAACTTTGTGTTGTATCTATTTCTACCATTACGGTATAGCTTCCTGCTGGTAAGCCACTAAATAAATAGCCGCCATTGCTATCGCTGATCGTACTATTAATTAGCACGGTTTCATCGCCATTGTATAGATTAACGGTTACACCTTCAAAGCCAATTTCTCCAAAATCGGGAAAAGCATTTAGGTTGCTATCAAACCATACAAAATCACCAATACTTGCTGGCAGATAAAAACCTGCATCTAATTCTACGGTCTGATCGGTTGCTACAAAAACAGGATTGGTTTCTCCTGTAGCAGGATGTGCATCACTGTCAATATTGGGATCGGTGCCTGCACCAGAAATCGTTCCTAGGTATAGGTCTACGGGGTCGTCGAATACCACAATATAGTTTCCAACAGTAATATTGAGGAAGCTATAGTTACCAAAGGCATCAGTAAAAGCGGTTGCAATAGGGGTAAAGGTAATGGCATCTACTAAGGTAATGGTTAAACCAGGGATGCCTGGTTCGCCTACTCCTTGTATGCCATCGTAAGCGGTATCGTTCCACGCAAAACCTACAATGTTTCCTGTAGCAGATGGACCTGAACAGTTATAGGTATTACTTACGGATTCGCCATTTAAACAAGGAATAAAATCGGGTGCGCCAGGATTGCTCGCATTAAAAGTAACCAAACCACTTGTGCCAAGTGCTGCATTGTAAACAGTGCCTGTTCCTTCTCCTCCTAAGTTATCTGTCCAAGAAACTACAAAGTTAGGACAGGAAGGTGTTGCTATTACGGTACACCCATCATCGGTTACCTCTGTGCTTAATGCAATATTTGGATAAACGGTTACAAAGCTTGTTTCGCTTTGTGTTGGTGGACAATTGCTATCTATAGGTGTATACACGGCATAAAATCCTTGTGTTTCTCCGTTGCAATCGCTAGTGGTTAATACTATATTATTAGGGTCTGTAATGCTTGTTCCGTTTGTATCGAACCAAGCTACCGTTCCTCCATCTTCATTTAAAATTTGTGCTGTTAAGCCAATCGTTCCTCCACTACATACCGCACTAGTACTAGCCGTTACCGTATTAATAGCTGGACAAGTAACTGTTGGGCAATTAAATGGTACATCTATACTGCCTACATCGCTGCAAGTTAAGCCGTTTGCTAATGGATTATCTAACGTAAAGGTAAGTGTGCCGCTTGTGCCTGGGGCTGCGGTGTAATTATTACCGATACCATTATTGCCTAAATTATCTGCGTAGGTTACGGTAAAGTTTGGGCAAGCTGGTACTAGGCTTATGCTACAACCGCTTG
>JAHDBT010000237.1:9849-10612 GCA_020630215.1 Bacteroidota bacterium | reverse complement strand
TCTAACACTCTAACTGTTAATGGCTTAGCCTTTTTCGGTCAAGCACTATTTAAACACAGGTACTTATTAGGAGGGCTTGTTACCAATGGTAATTCTTTACCTACCTCGTTCAAGCGAAACACCTTTCTTGAATAATTTAGCGAATGCTTAACAGCCCTTATTTGGAATTAGTCTAAATAAATATTACCTTCGCAGCACAAACAAAATCCTGCTGTTTTATGAAAACATTTAGCCGAACTAATACACTCCTTTCCGATAAAGATAATCCTTACCTTTGCTCAATGGGTAACTTGTGTTGTAAGAAGAAAAAATGTTGCAAGAAATATAAAAGAGGGAAACAATGTAAGAAATGTCCTAAAAGGAATGATTAGTTAGTAAAGGCTAGTTGGTACATAGTGCTTGACCGAAAAAGGCTAACACATTGATAGTTAGAGTGTTAGACCTTGTTTTTAATACGGTTTTTATTTTTATAAATAATAATCATTTTCCTAAACCCCTTCTATAAGCGAAATACAGATTATATTTTGTGTTATGGATTAGATTACTAGAAAAAACCAAAAAAAATCATTTAACAAAAGTACTCAAAAGCCCTGTATTTACAGGGGTTGAGGACTTTTCGGTCAGGCACTACATAGTACTTGGTATTGGGACGGTTTCGCTTCGCTGGCAGGTAGAGAAAATTCATGAATTTTCTCTACGGCAGAACTGATAATAATGTAATCAATTTTAATTCTTCTCCCTAATACGGGTCTACATCCGTTTG
>JAHDBT010000237.1:0-9749 GCA_020630215.1 Bacteroidota bacterium | reverse complement strand
TACAATAACCGATTTAAAATCTTTCTGCCCTTTTAAATCTGCAATGCATTTTAAGGCGAAGAGGTAGAGAAAATTCGTGAAGCTTGACATGGATTTAAATATGGGGAGGTAGAGAAAATTCATGAATTTTCTCTACGGCAGAACTGGTAATTATATTGTTATTTCACGTCTTTTCTAATCAATCTCCTAGTACGGGTCTACATCCGTTTGTACAATAACCGATTTAAAATCTTTCTGCCCTTTTAAATCTGCAATGCATTTTAAGATGTAATTTTTACTCTCCAATAAAGATTGTTTTTTATCTATTTTCACTAATACCTGCCTAATAAAATAGCTGCGTACTCTCGATACATGCGGCACGGTTGGGCCTAGTACTTTCTTTCCTAGTTTTATCTTTAAGAGATTGGTCAATTCAAAACTGGCTTGGTTTACTTTGCTGCTTTCCTTGTGTTTTAAACTTAAACGTACTAAGCGATTAAAGGGAGGATATTGAAAACGCAAACGTTCTTGTAATTCGTTAAAAAACATACTGCGGTAGTCGTTCATTGTTACATAGTCTAGTACTTTGTGGTTGGTTTTCATGGCTTGTATTAATACTTTGCCTTGTTTTTCTCTACGTCCTGCCCTACCGCTTACCTGTAACATCATTTGAAAGGCTCTTTCTGCCGAACGGAAATCGGGGAAGTTGATGAGTTGGTCTGCACTTACAATACCTACGATGCTTACATTGTCGAAATCTAATCCTTTGGTAACCATTTGTGTACCTACCAAAATATCTATCATCCGTTCTTCAAATTGTTTGATGATGCGCTCATGTCCTTTTTTGGTTCGAGTAACATCTAAATCTAAGCGACCTATTTTAGCATCGGGGAAATAAATTTGTAATTCATCTTCTATTTTTTCGGTGCCAAAGCCTTGTATTTGTATGTGTGTGCTGGCGCAAGATTCGCAATTGGAAACCAACTTTTTGCTGTAACCGCAGTAATGACAGCGCAAATCGTTACTAAATTTGTGGTAGGTTAAACTTACATCGCATTGGTAGCATTGTGGTATCCATCCGCAAGAACTGCATATCATGTAGGGCGAATAACCTCGTCGGTTTTGGAAAATAATTACTTGTTCTTGTTTGTTTAATGCGCCTTGTATTTCGGTAAGTAATTTTTTGCTAAAGTGCGATTTTAATTCTTTTCTTTTTTTAGCTTCGTATAAATTTACCAACTCTATTTCGGGAGGTGCTACGCCGCCATATCTTTCGGTCATTGTTACCAAGCCGTATTTGCCGCCTTTGGTAGCATTGTAGTAGCTTTCTAGCGCAGGGGTTGCCGAGCCGATTACGGTTTTTGCACCGTATAAATAGGCTAAATAAATGGCAGTATCTCTAGCATGGTACCTAGGGGCTGGATCGAATTGTTTGTAGGAATGGTCGTGTTCTTCGTCTACAATTACGAGTCCTAAATCGGCGAAGGGTAAAAATAAAGACGACCTCGCTCCTACCACTACTTTGTACTCGTTGTGCAGCACTTTTTGCCAGATTTCTATGCGCTCGTTGTCGTTAAATTTGGAGTGGTAAACGCCTACGGTATTGCCAAATACCTTTTTTAGGCGATGTATCATTTGCCCTGTTAGCGCAATTTCGGGCAGTAGGAAAAGTACTTGTTGCCCTCGTTTTACCGCCTCTTCCATTAACTGTATATACAATTGTGTTTTGCCGCTGGAGGTGATACCGTGTAGTAAGCTCACCGAAAATTTTTCTAAAGATGCTCTTAATTCTCCTAGTGCTTTTTCCTGATGTGGCGTAAGTTCATAACTGATGGTTTCTTCTTCGTATATTTCGTCTAGTCGGCTTACTTGTTGTTTTTGTTCTTGTAGAATACCTTTTTTTACTAGGGGTTTTACATGTGTTGTTGCCGCCCCTGCTTTTTTCACCAATGCTCCTCGCTCTATCCATTGTTTGCCGCTGCTATTGCTCATTTGCACATAAGCCATTAACACCGCCATTTGCTTAGGGGCTTTGCTTAATTTATCAAACTCCTCGCTTAGTTTTGCCTCGTCTTTTTGGTAAATCTCTTGCAGATTTATAAAGGTGGCTACTTTGGGTTTGTAGCGTTCTATCAGTTCTTCTTTTACTAGAATTACGGCTTTATGGACGAGGGATTTAATCACATAAAAAACGTTTTTTCTATCCAGAATTGCTTGCACGTCCTGTATTGTTATTTCGTCTTGTACGGATAGGGCTTCGGCTACGAGGTATTCATTGTCGTTGAGGAGGGAAAAATCTTGGTTAAAGGACGGGTTGAGGCTTAACTTGGTTTCGCTAGATAGTTTAAAGGCGGAGGGCATGGCCACGTTCATCACTGCCCCCTGCGAACACATATAATACGAGGCCATCCATTCCCATAATTGTAATTGTTTGTCTACTACAATTCGGGCTTCGTCGAGCACATTGTTGATGGGCTTGGCTTTAAATGCTAGTTCTTCTTTTTCAAAGATGTTTTTGATGACTCCTGCGTAGACCTTTTTTTTACCAAACTGCACTTCTACTCGGCAGCCAACTTGCGCTTGTTCGGCTAGGTTGGCGGGGATTTCGTAGGTGTACACTTGATCGAGGGCCAAGGGGAGGATGATGTGTGCGTATTTTTTCAAATGCTTGTACTTTTTTGTTGGGCAAAGATGCGGAAATATTTTGATTTTTTCTTGTTGGAGATGGTTCTCTATGAATCCCACGAAGTCGCACAGCGTTTTTCACAGCGTCGCATGAAGTTTTTTGGGCTTCGCTGTCTTCTTTTTCTAACGGGAACTAGTGATTAACATGTTGAACCGCTAATTGTGCGACCTCGCTGAGATCGAGGCGATAAACCCTTTGTTTCCTAACATACTTTGACCTCGCTGAGGTCAGTTTTAATTGCTAAAGACCTCAGAGAGGTCACACAAGGTTTCCAGTTAAGCTACTCTCTAGTTCCCGTTCAGTTAGTACAACAAAGTTACATTTCCGCTAATACGTTGCCGCCCTAATTCTGGATGCATATACTCGTAGCTGTAGGCATAAACCCCTAGCTCTTGCTTTTTGTTTTTGTAAGTGCCATCCCATTGTGGGTTTTCGCTGCTATCATCATATACTTTTTGCCCCCAACGGTTAAAAACTTGCAAACGGACAGATTGAATATGAGGAGATTTAAAAGGGGCAAACACATCGTTAATGCCATCGTTATTGGGACTAAAAGCGGTAGGGATAACGAAGTTAAAAACATTGGTTACGTGTACGGTTATACTGGCACTGGTTTGGCATTCGTTTTCCTCCTGAAATAAGGCGGTGTAGGTAGCTGTGTAAGTAGTGCTTGTACTAGGGCTTGCTATTGGGTATTCGATATAGGCATTGCTTAAAGAGCTTTCGTTATCCCAAAAAACGGTGTAAGGAACGTTGCTTGGGTTGGTTTGAAAATTTATTGCAAGAGGTGTTTGTTCGCCTTCAATAATGGCAATGTCTTCTGGGGCTTCGGCACTTAATTGGTTCACAACAATAGCCATTGGGATGCTAAAACTACTAAAGCAAGTATCGGCATTTTGCACATTAAACGCACTTGCATAGTAAGTGCCTACTTGTTCAAATACCCAATCTTCGCCGTAGGCAATAGGGGTATTTTCTTCGGAACTAGTAAACCATGCTATTTCGTAACCTTCGGGTATGTCTAGTAAAAAAGGACGGGTGTTGGGGCTGTCTTCGCAAACAAAAATACTATCAAGTACTACGGCTGGGGCTTGTGGGCTATTAATAATTTTTACGCTTAGGGTATCTTGATTTTCGTCGCATCCTGCTAGGCTTGTTTCGGTATATAAAATAAAATCTACCTGCCCATTTAACACATCTGTAGTACCTACTGTATAAGTGGTATTATTGGCATTGGGATTGTCAATAAATCCATCCCCTGTGGTTGTCCATAGGATGTTTGTGCCGTAATTAATTTCGGCTGATAGCTGTACTAATTCGCCGCTACATACAAGGGTATCGCTCCACATACTAATCGTTGGCATTCCGTAAATAATGACGGATTCGCTGCTTGCGGATAGGTCTTCGCCATTGCCATTTACAAAGTCTGGGATTTGCCCTAGCACGGCTGTATTAACATAATTATCGGCATATTCCCAATCGCCTAAATAGGCATCCATTTGAAAAGTTGCGCTAGTGTTTGGTGGAATTTCTGCAATGGTAAAATTGGCGATATTGGCGTTAGTAATGCTTGTAGGGCCGATGCTTAATCCATTTAAGAAATAAGGTTCAGCGGCCCATACGGCTGGCATAGGGAGGGTATCGTTAAAAGATAAATTTTGTAGGGCAATATTGGTTTGGTTTTCAATGGTAAAGGTGAAGGTTAAAAAACTAGCATCACAAATTTGTGTAGTGCTAACAGACTTGTTAAAAAGCACTACATCCGATTCGCAGTCAATCCCCTCTCCTATTACCACATCCTCGGCACTTGTAGCAGCCCCATTAAAAGGCAGGTATTGCTGATCATCTGGTCCAGACAATAAGACTCCTTGGTTGCTATATACACCAGCTTGGGCATTAGCGGCATCGTACACATAGGTAATAGATACACAACAGCCAACAGGCAAATCAAACTGGGTAGTTCCTGTTGCACAATCGTTTAAGTTGATGCTTGTATTTAGCAACTCGAAACCGTAGGGTGCTTGGTCATCTATCTGCACCTCAAAAGCATCAACGCTGCCAATGTTGCAGGCATCAACGGTATAAATAACGAGGGTGTCGCAAATAGGTTGTGGGGTGAGGGCATATTTGGTAATACTAACAGTAGGTATTGGTTCGGTGCAAATAGTGGTGTCGGCGGTATTGTTTATATAAATCAGTTCTTCTATATTGGTTATTGGGAAATTAATGGGTGGCGACTGACTAGCATCGTCGTTTAAGACCGCCCATATATTGGCGGCTTGTGTAAAGGGTAGCGTTACTGTTAGGGTGTCGGTATCGCCTGCGGCTAAGGCACAGGGTAAATAGGTGGTAATAATGGGTGTTGCACTAGCCATAGCTGGATTGTTGTAGTAAAAAGTGATGGGTGTGCCTGCGGGTAAGGATAATTGTTGCTGGGCGGTTATGGTAAATTCAATTTCCATATATTCTGAATTAACACAATTATCTTCTATTATAATGTTGGTGATGTTAATTTCGCCATCTCGATTAAAAAATACGGTATTACTTTCTCCGCTAGAAGGGCATACGTACAAATTAACAATATACTCGGCTAGGCTTTGGGTGAGCAGGGAATAAGCAGGTGCGCCAGGAGCTAAAACATCGTAGGTAGCAACCTCTTGTAAAATGCCTTGGGTATAACTACTGTTGTAAGCTTCGTCAAAAGCAATGCTTACAATAATGTATCCTGCGGCCTTGTAGGTTTCGGCAAGGGCAATGAGGGATTCGCTAATTTGGTCTTCTTGTGCATCGGTAGATAATACTAGGATTTTAGGGACATCGGGGCGGGCTTCTGCTTCTAGGTAATTGTAACCATAGCTTAGGGCCGCATTAGGGTTGGTATCGCCTACAAAAGTACGTTCCAGGTTGGTGTAATCTTGTAGTTCGGTGATGATGCCTGTCATAGGTATTCTAACTTCTTGACTGTCGATGTATGACCATTCGATAATGGCAATTCTTGATTCGTCAGGTCCAGTACCTACATTGATGGCATTGCAAAGGTCTACAAAAAACTGTTTGGATTCTTGGTATTCTGTCGTATCAACCGAACCAGATACATCGTTGAGAATTACGATATCTAATGGTCCTACACAAGTTTCGAGGGGGATGGTTTCGTCTAGGATGGTGATGTCTTGGAGGATGGTATTGTTGTTGGCATCGGTGATGGTGAACGTGTAGGTTCCAGGGATTAGCTCGGTAAGGGTGTGTTCCATTTCGGTGCTAGTAAATGCGCCTGATGTTGGTCCTGTATAGCTGTAATTAAAAGAGGGAACTCCTCCGTTTAAAACAATATGGATGCTTCCGTTGGGTAGTAGATTGGTGCTGTTGGTGGTGGTGATATTGAAAAACTCGAAAACGTTTCCAGGCTGGGCTGTTAGACTTACATCGTTCACAACAACAGTATGGTTTTCGGCATTGGTAACGGTTACGTCATAGCTACCTGCGGCTAAACTGTTAATAACAAAATGTTCGTCCTCAACCGTGCCTGTTCCAGATTCGCCACTATCGTTTTGCCAAGTGTAATTGTAGGGAGCTAGTGTTGCCCCGCTTAACTCGACTTGTAGCGAACCTGTATTTGCCCCTACGCAAGGTGGATTGTTTTCTGTAATAAAAGCATTTAGGGCGAGGAGGTTTTCGTACCAGGCTATTTTGTTGTCATAGGAGGATGCAGATAACACATCTAAAACACCATCACCATTTAAATCTCCTGTATAAACAGATCGTCCTCCTTCAATATTATTGGATATTAAACTAGCGGAAGCAAAATCTTCATTCCCTTCATTTTCAAACCAAGCAACTCTTGAAGTAGCTTCTACTTCCCATGAACACATTATAATATCCGTATCTCCATCTCGATCTAAATCATTTGCATGAATAGATCTCGCATTTGCTGTATAGCCAATTATTTGCTCCTCGCCAAAAATTCCTGCCCCTTCATTCTGATACCAGGCGACTTTATTTGATGCCTCCGATGCTGAAACAACATCTAAAATCCCATCTGCATTTACATCACATACATAAATTTGTGTGCCTACATTATCTGATATAAATAGCGAGTCCGTAAAAACACCTGCACCATTATTTTCCAACCAAAATATATTGTTATCTCCAATCACAATATCATTGTCTCCATCATTATCCATATCACTACACATTACAGAGGTCGCATAACTACAATCATGTATTATTTGTTCCGTTCCAAAACTTCCATCACCATTATTCTGATACCAAACAACTTCACTCCTATATAATCCAATAATATCTTTAAAACCATCTCCATTCAAATCACTAGCATATATATCAAATCCAACTAGTTGATTATAATCCATATTTATAACCAAAAGTTGTGATTCTCCAAAAACACCTCCTCCTAAGTTTTCGTGCCATTGAAATTCGCTAGTACCATGAAAAGAGGCAGAAATTACATCGAGGTCTCCATCATTATCTAAATCAAAAGTATAAACTTGGTAAACACTATTAGTTGTATTAGCAATAATTAATTGTTCGTTAAAGTTTCCAAAACCATCATTAGGAAACCAAGAAATTTGGTCATCATAAGAAGCGGCGGCAATTACATCCTCATCTCCATCATTGTCTAAATCTGCGACATAAACATCCGATGCACGAAGTGTTCCTGTACTAGCTATTAAGTTGCCATTATTTGAAGCGCCCCAGATATTATCGTACCATGCTATTTCTCCATCATTACTCGAAGCAGACATTATATCTAGTATGCCATCATTATTAACATCTGCTACTCCAACAGCAGCTGCGCCAAAGGCATTGAAATCAACTATAATATCTGAAAAAAACATTCCATCATAAGCGTTCTTTGCAATGGAAATTGTATTAACGTTTGCAGAAGCTACGCATACATCTATATCTCCATCAGCGTCTTGGTCAACTGCATGTATTTCGCTCACTCCAAAAGCATATAAAATCACTAACTCATCTTCCCAAAAGGAAGTGCCATTGTTTACATACCAATACACTTGATTATCAAAAGCTCCAACGATATCTAAGTCCCCATCATTATCAAAATCTGCAATATCTACATCTTGCACATCCTCTGTATTGTTGCTTACAACCTCCTCTTCAAAAACACCTGTAGTTGATTGCTTATAGCACATAATTCTGTTAGTACTCGATAAAGAAGCTGCTATATCCATCAATCCATTTTCCGTAATATCTGCAACCGCAATTCCAGTAAGTCCAAAAGCTGTTGAACTAATAATGGAAGCATCACTAAAATTAGCCGTTCCATCATTTTCATACCATACTATTTCACCAGTATTAGCTAATGCTGCTATAATATCAAGGTCTCCATCCTGTTCAAAGTCGGCAAGCACTACATCATTAGTACCAAATGCAAAGTCATCAACTAATGTAGTATTGGTAAAATTACCTAGTCCATCGTTTTCAAACCACCAAATATCATGGGCATTCATTGCTGCCACAACAACATCCATATCACCATCGCCATCTAAATCTCCTGCTTTGACTTTTCTTGCTCCATCAAGTTCAGCTACAATAATATGTTCCGTTCCGTATGTTCCTGTACCATCATTTTCGTACCAAACCACTTTATCGTCAAATACAAAAGCTGCTAACAGATCTATATTGCCATCATTATTAAGGTCGGCATTAAAAATATCCTTTACAAAACCTGGGTCTGTTGCAATTATATTTTTTCGGTCAAAATCACTATCTCCTGCGTTTACGTAACAAGCAATTTTCTCCTCTTTGTAATTTGCCATTATTACGTCTAGGTTGTTATCATTGTTAACATCTGTACAAAGTATATCATAGGCTTTGTCTTGCGAAATAATTTTCGATAAAGCATAGTCCCCGAAAGTATTATTTCTAAAAAAAACAAGAACTGGCCAATTATCATATACGGAGTCCATAAAGCAAGAAGCAACAACATCTGTATAACCATCATTATCAATATCTGCAAGGGTAAAACTATACACATCATTTATACTAAAATCATAAAAATACGAGTCAATCAGATCATATTCTCCCGAACCATCGTTTTTATAAAATACTATTTCTGCAATTTCAGAGCAAAGTGCAAAAACATCTATATCTCCGTCATTATCTATGTCTGCTGTTTGTACTTTTCTTACTTCCTCTAAATATTCTATCACAATCTGACTATCTCCAAAATTCCCACTCCCTTGATTTGGCACCCAAACTAATCTTGCTACATTATATAAGGCAGCAAAAATATCCAATAATCCATCTCCATCATAATCCGCAATATGCACATCTCTTACACCAGCTGCATCCTCCAAAATCATTAGCGCTCCACTAAAATTGCCGAGTCCATCATTTTGAAACCATACCACCTCATTAGCTAATGCCGCACCAGCTACAATATCTATATCTCCATCATTGTCTAAGTCGCCAGCATCCACCGTACTTGCCCCATTTGCGCTTATTGAGAGTATTATTTCGCTGCTAAAACTCCCTCCCCCATTATTTCTATACCAAGCAATTTTATTATCGTTTGCCGAAGCTGAAATAACATCCATATCACCATCGCCATCTAAATCGACGGCATGTACTGCGCTTGCACCATCTGCCGAAGTTGAGATGTTTATGGGTTCGCTAAAATCACCTAGTCCATCATTCTCGAACCAAGCAATTTTATCATCGTCATCAGAGGCAGAAAGTATATCAACAAAGCCATCACCGTTTAAGTCGGCACTAAAAATGGCTACAGGGTTAGAGATTTCTGGTGTGATAATTTGTTGAGGACCAAAGGATGTTTGTGCAACAGTAGTATAAGGGAGTAATTGAAAAAAGACGGCTACTAGGAATAAAAGGATCGCTTGGTTTTTAGTGTTGGGTTTCATTAGGGAAATTTTAAGTGATGAAGACATGTTTGTCGCAGCAATTTAAATTTCTAGGCGCAAGCCAGAGGCTTGAATACCGTTTGGCTCAAGCGAGACGCTTGACCCTGCGTTCATTTTTTTAATAAATAGAATAAACGACCGTTCCAGCCTTCCAACTGGAGCGTAACGGGTTTCAAGCCTCTGGC
>JAHDBT010000236.1 GCA_020630215.1 Bacteroidota bacterium | reverse complement strand
CCTATTTTCCAATAATTTGTAATACCCCAAAAAAAACTATATGGGGAATTGCTGTACCAATCATATAGAGCGATTTAACTTAACTTTACGCCAAAGAGTAAGCCGCTTAGTGAGAAAAAATTTAGCTTTTTCTAAAATACAAGAAAATCACGAAGGAGCGATCAAGTATTTTATTTGCCACTACAATTTTGAGATTGCACAGGCACTTAGGCGCAAAAAATAATTTACAAATTTTTATTTTTTCCAATTGAAAGTAATAGCATTACCTGTTTAGCACTACCAATAAGAATTAATATAATTTTAGATAATGCAACCTATCAAAAAAATAACTTCATAAAAGAATTAGCAAAGAGCCTCAATATAAACTTAATATTTTTACCTTCTAAATCGCCTAATTTAAATCTTATTGAAAGATTATGGAAATTCATGAAACAAAAAATAATCAATACAGTTTATTATGAAGATTATAAAAGTTTTAAACAAGCTATTCTAGATTTTTTTGAGAACATAGATGTTTGGAAAGAGGAAATGATATCTTTCATTGGAAATCAACCCCACTTTAATCCCTAAGAAAAACCGAAAACCACTTTGGGATGGGTATATTATATTGAGTTCCTCTATTGTTGAAACGATTAACTCTATTGTTAGACCTTATCTAAATATGGCTAAGAACCAACTTAACCAACCAATGCTGAACTTGATAATGTTTTACCATAACCATCGAGTTTACAAAGCAGGTAAAAGGAAAGGCTATTCTCCAATGGAGTTACTAACTGGCAAAAAGCAACAACATTGGCTAGAGGCACTAACGCAACAAGTTGCTAAAGATGTTGCTAAGCTTGATGCTAGTTAGCACTACAAATGTAGTGGCTAGATAAATATAAAACTAATTTCACTTTTTGACTATTCTGATTGAATGGAACGGGGAAAGTATGCCTAAAAATAAAATAAAGTGTTAACTAAATTGCAAGGGCATTGAAACATGCCAAAAGCGACAACAGTAAAATACTATTGCCGCTTGACTGGGTTTGTCGAAAAAAGTTGTTCTTATTTTTTGTAGGTGAAGTTTAATTTATGGGGTTTGTTTTAAAATTTATTTTGCAATAATTACCTTTTTGCTGTGCTGTTCATTACCTTGTTGTAGGCGCAGCCAATAAATGCCACTAGGTAAATTGTGGAAATTCAAAACCTGGGTTGTTTTAATAGGGGCAGCTTGTTTGTATACGCATTTACCCTGACTATTAAACAAACAAATTTGTTTGGGTTTGTTATTAGGATTTAGGGCTAAGGTAAAAGTACCGCTGCTAGGATTAGGAAATACACGAATGGTTTCCTCACTCCCTATTTCTTCCTCATTAATTCCTACTAGGCTGCAAGCCCCTTCGCTTGTGCTACAAAAGTTCTCCCAGCTTTGGGCGGCTAAATCGGCATTGCCTGCTAGGTAGGCTTCTTCTGCGGTGCTACAATAGGCTAATAATTCATCGGGTACACAGCCGCTTAATTGGTTAGAATCGAGGCGGAAAATAAGGGGATTGGTAAAATTGCCTAGTTCGGGCGGAATGCTGCCTGTAAGTTGGTTATGGTCAAGACGAAAAGTTTCCATATTGGTGAAATTGCCTAATTCAGGAGGGATGGAGCCTTCTAAATTATTGGTTCTAATGCTAAATAAAACGAGCTTGGTCAGGTTGCCTAGCTCAGGAGGGATAGTGCCTGTAAATTGGTTGTCATATAGCTGAAAACGTTCTAAGTTACTAAGGTTACCTAGTTCGGGAGGAATGGGACCGCTGAGTTGATTACTAAATAACTGCAAAAGGGTTAAGTTAGAAAAATCGCCAAATCCAACAGGAATAGGACCCGTTAATTGATTTCTGGCGAGTCCTATTTGTGTTAGGTTAACAAGGTTGCTAAGTGTTTCGGGAATTTCGCCTGTTAGTTGATTATTGGTAACAGAGAAAAGGTCAAGGTTAGTAAGGTTGCCTATTTCAGGAGGAATAGTGCCTGTTAACTGATTGCCTCCAAGATCTAGAAAGGTTAATGTGGTAAGGTTGCCAATGATGGAAGGAATGGTACCTGTTAGTTGATTATACCCTAAACCTAAATAAGAAAGCGCTGTTAAATCAGCTATATTTTCGGGAATTTCGCCACTTATTTGATTGGTATACAAGTTTAAGCTCTCTAAGTTAGACAAATTAAGGAGGCTTTCGGGTAGTGGCCCGCTTAGTTCGTTATAGCTTAGACTTAAATTGTTTAAGTTAGATAGATTACCAATTTCTGTAGGAATGTTCCCAGTTAAAGCATTTCTATATAAATATATTAGAGTGATATTTTCTAGGTTGCCTATTGTGGAAGGTATTTCCCCAGTTAAATTATTATTTGCTAAAGAGAATCCTGTTAGGTTGGTAAGGTTGCCAATTTCTGCAGGTATTTCCCCAGTTAAATTATTATCCTGTAAAGCCAATCCAGTTAGGTTGCTGAGGTTGCCAATTGTTGTAGGAATTTGTCCACTTAGTTCATTATTGCCTGCAAAAAAGGTACTGAGATTAGTAAGGTTGCCAATTTCTGCAGGTATTTCCCCAGTTAAATTATTATTTGCTAAAGAGAATCCTGTTAGGTTGGTAAGGTTGCCAATTGTTGTAGGAATTTGTCCACTTAGTTCATTATTGCTTGCAAAAAAGGTACTGAGATTAGTAAGGTTGCCAATTTCTGTAGGTATTTGGCCTGTTAACTGATTAGTTGAGAAACTTAAGTTACGCAAGTTGTTAAGGTTTGTAATTGCTGTAGGAATTTCGCCAGTTAAATAGTTGTTATATAGGTTTAGTACAAGTAGATTGGTAAGATTGCCAATTTCTTCAGGTATTTCGCCACTAAAACGGTGGGTAGGTAAAACCAACTCCTCTAAATTATATAAGTTGCCAATATCACTAGCAATAGCACCGCTTAATGCAGGGGTATCATCTTCGGGTAGTTCATTATTAAATAGGTATAATTTTTTGAGAGATGTTAGGGTGTATAACTCAATGGGTAACTCTCCATTTTGTTGAACTTCGCCTAAGATAATACTGGTAATTTCGCACTCCTCTTCGTTTAGTTCAATACCATGCCAACTAGCTACGGGGCCGTTTAACCATTCGTTACCTAAATTAGGCATAGGGAGTTCTTCCCTTGTTAGTTGGTCAATATATATAGGATGCGTATATACCCAATTAGGGCCATTGGTGGCATCGTATAGAGCAACTAAAGCCAAGGAATCGTTTGGATTTATGCTGGTACATTGTGCTTGTGAGCTATGAAGGGAGCTAAAAGATAAGCTAAATAGGAGTATAAAAAAAGTAACTGTTTGGTAGTACATAGTCAGAAAATTTTTAGCGTTTAAAAATTATGAATGCTATCTACTAAGTTAGTGACTTTAGTAAAGAAGATCTAAACAGTTAGCTGGAATATTTTTTTTTTGCATTTTTATTATAATACTACGAACCTATCAACACAAACCCAGCCCAATGTTTAGGGGTATAATTTTCGGTTTCAATCATTTTTAATTTGGCTTGTTGTAAGGCTTGCGAGTAAGTACTGTTATTTTGTAAGTAATATTGGAAAAAATGCTGGGTAAGTTGGCTACTCGCTTCATCGTAGACTTTAAAAAGGGTATAAAGTACATTTTTGGCTCCTGCATATAAAAAACCTCTATTCATAGCCATCATTCCTTCTCCTTTACTTACTTTCCCAATACCGCTTTTGCAGCAACTCAACACTACTAAATCGGCATTAAGTTGTAGGGCGTAGCTATCGTTTAAGTATAAAATGTGCTTGGTATTTTCTGAAGTATCGGCATCCTTATCATCATTATTGTTACCGCTGTTTTTATTGGGAGATAATATAATGCCAGTCATTTCTTCGTTATCATCGTTTTCGTAGCCATGCGCTGCAATATGTATGTAGTGTTTGTTTTTTACTGCCGTTTTTAATTGCTCAACAGTTGCCTTTTCATGCAGGTAAATTTCAGTAGTCATCTCTTTTTGCTCAAATAATTGTTGAATCGCTAGTACTTCTTCTTCCGAATATTTTAGCATATCATAATGTTTATCTCCAATTTGTACAGAACGAGTAACTGCCGCCTTTGGAACGGAGACCGTGTGCGTAATACTAGGCTGGCTACTAGCATTAGGTTGTTGTTTTGATGCCGACTGCTCGTTTATGGTGTCTGCATACACAGGAGCAAATCCTACAAAACTATTGGGATTTTGCAAGCTGTTTACACTAGGGCCACTATTGGAAAAAAGGGTAGCAGAGTAGTGATAACTAATGTTGTATTGTTGGATGAAATAAGGTAATTCGTGGTAATAAAGTGTAGAGGATGTTTGTTGTATTGCTTCGGTAATTAAACATTCAAAGGGTAATTGATGCAGGCTTTCGTGCGGAATGAGGAGGAGGTCTGTTATGGCTTGTGTTTGCAAAATAGCAGCTATTGGTTGTACCAATAATTGATAAAGTTGATATGCTACTTTTACATATTGTTGATGACGCATTTGATTAAGCATCTTTTGTAACTTATTAGTAAGCCTGTCGAAATTTGCTGGTTTTTTTTGCGTAAATATTTCGTAGGTGTTTTTTGTAATTATAAAAATAGAAATATGATACGTTCCAATGTGATAATTAATTAGGCTTTGCTGCTTTGTTAATTTTGCTTGAACTTGTGCTACATTAACCAGCTTGTTAGTATGTTTTATTTCATGATATTTTGGATAATTAGTGGCTGTTTTTTTTAATAGCTCCTGATAAGTTTCTTTATTATTAGCATAGGTTACTTGCAAATCGGCAATCCAATCTAATTGTTTTGTTTTGGCTGCTTTATCTTTAGCTGGAATATTTAGGAGTTTTGTTTGCGCTTGTGTAATTCTTTTTTGAAGGTAATGTAATTCGGCTTGTAATTCGCTTTCTTGTTGGGAAATTGCGGCTGGAATATTGGCATCAATTTTAGCTTTATTTTTAAGGAGGTTGTCTAGTAAAACTAATCCCTTGCTTTTTTCGCAAAAATTAAAAGCTAAGTCTTTACAATCTTGTTCGGTATAAACATAATTAAAGGTGTTGGTGGGATAATTAGCTTGATTGATTTGGCTTATTTGTGTGGCAGCCTGTTTAAATATTTCGGGATTGTTTTTAGCCAGTTGAGCAGCGGTTACCATCGTATCTACTGCTTTTTTGTAGATTTCGTTGGCTTGCTTTCCTAAGTTTAATTTGCTGCTGTCTGTGGTGTAACTACTTCTAATTTTTTGAAATAAACTATCGGCTAATTGATAAGTAAATAGGGCCGCTACTAAATCTTGTGGATTTAAGGAAATGGCATAATATTGTTGTAATAAATCGGCTTTAAGGCTTAAGGTAGTTAAAGCTATTTTATCTAAGTTGCTATTTTCAATAGGAGGGTTATAGTAAATATTTTTATTCGCATCGTCATTAAATATGTTTTGTAAGGTTTGTTGTAATAGGCTCAATGCAGCATCCTGTTTTTTTTGTTTAAAGTAGCATTTGGCAATAGCAATTTGTGCCTTATAGGTCGAATTATCGCTATTGCTTTCGACTAATCCTTGGTGGGTGATGGCAGCTTGGTAATTGGTAATTGCTTGCGAATAGTTGTTTTGTTTAAAATAAATATGGGCTAAATTTGCGTAGGTGTCAGAAATGGTTTTTCCTTTTTCTATACTTAATTCTTTACAAATTTGTAATGATTTTTGAACGTATTGATGAGCTAGGTCGGTTTGATTTAAGTCAGTATATGTAATTGAAATACTTATGTATAAGCCAGACATGTGGATGTGTGGTTTTTTATATACAATTTTTGCCATTTCTTCTGCTTTTGTTAAGTAGTAAATACTTGTTTTCCATTCTTCTTTTTCGGCATAGCAGTTTCCTATGTTCATAAAATTTAACAACAAGCCTTGTTTATTATCAATTTTGTTATCAACTACATGCGCTTTTTGAAAATGGTCAATGGCAAGGTCATAATCTGCTTGTTCATAATAGGCTGTACCTGCCATTCTGAAGGCATTGCCTTGGCTTGCAAGTGCATTCGAACTTTGTAATACTTTATCTGCTTCTTTAAAATACTTCAAGGATTTTTTGGGATGTAAATACATATAAATACCGCCTAAAAAACAGTAAGCGTTGCCTAATTCAAGTGCATATTTCTTAGGATGCTCGGAAAGAAAGGCAATTGTTTCTTCTATGAAAGTAACCGTATAAGGGGCATCTGGTTGGGTATTATGATAGATATAACACAATAGTAAATAAGTGTGAGCTACAAATCGTTCTTCCCTCCCCGCAGAAGAACAGTGTCTTTCTAAAATTTGATGAAGCCCAGTAATCGCTTCTTCATACCTTGCTAGGTAAAAATAATACTGATTTTGAAAATACTCAATTTGAGCTTTGGTAAAATCATCAGGGCTTAAATGTTTATTTGCTAATTGCACTGCCCTTTCTGTAAGCTTGCTAGTTTCTTCATTTATTTGGAAGCGTTTAAAGCGAAGCTCTAGTTGAATTTGTAGGCAGTAAAGATATTTTTCCCAAGCGGCTGCTTGTTCAAAAAAGGGCGCAATTTGCAAACTTATTTCGTTTGCATCATCTCTTTTTCTTTCTAAGTAAAGTGCCTTCATTTTTTCAAAATGGTGCTTGGCATCTTGCAGGTTGGCTATCGTTAATTTCATACCTATGGCTTTATCAAATTGTAATGGAGTAAATATTTTTTTAAAAATAATTGCTTGGTATATGATTTGTATGGGTATTTTTTTGATTTAGAAAGTAGTAAGGATATGTTATTTAAGTAATGTACGAATTTTTTATGAAGAAGGTACTATTTTCCACTAGGGTTGTTAATAGATTTACCTAAATAGGAAAGTGGGGGATGGCTTTTTAATTTTGAAGGACGGAAATGAAACAAAGTTTACATAATCTTATAACTTCTAGGAATAAAAAAAGCCCCTTGGCTTATAAATAAACCAAAGGGCAAATGGAGAAAGAATAACAAATTGCTGGCGACTATAGCTAATACTTCATCCTAGTTAACCTTAGAACTTAGTCCTAAGCTATAGTCGAGTTTAGTAAAGGTTGAAAAAGGGTGCAATTTGTTGTAATACTATTCTCTATTTATGCAAAATCAATTTCTGTGTGTAAACTTCGCCAGTACTTGTTAGCATTTTTACTAAGTAAATACCATTGGCCAAATTAGCACCATTAAATGGTACTTTGTTATAGGCATTAGCAGGTACTTCGCTATCAAATAAGTTGTGAATCAATCGTCCTTCAATGCTGTAAATATCTATGGTTACATTGCCTGTTTGTGGTATAGTAAATTCGATATTGGTTACCTCACTAAATGGGTTTGGATGCATGCTTATACTTGCTGGGTTTACTTTTCCTCTACCTCTACGTTCTGGTTCAATCCAGTACCATCCAATGGTTGTATCAGTATTAGGGTCGTTAATATCACAGTAAACATAAGTTGTATACCATCCTGTAGCTAAGTTATCAATAACAGTAGAAGTTACATTAGTTGCAACGCCACTATCAACTAGTGTACCATCTTGGAAATACACTTCGTAATCGTAAGGACCACAGCTTGGGCCGCCGCCTGTAATATCCATGGTAAAGCTACCATTGTTATTACCTGTATCTTGCGAGGTTACGTAGGCATCAATATCTAGTAACTCGTTCATTACATCTTGATTCATGTCATTGTTACTAAACTCAATAATTTCTGTTGAGTCGCCACAAGCATTATCATCAGTAACGGTTACCGTCCAGTCAGAGGCATCGGCATAAATAACCACTAGTTCTGCACCAGGAGTATCAACAATGCCATCATCGTCAGAGTCTACCATTTGGTAAACAACCGTTGTACGAACATAACCTGTTTTATCCCATTCAAAAACATAAGGAGGAGTACCACCCCAAACAGTCATTTCTACGCTGTTGTAATAGTAGGTATTAATACCACCATTGTCCCCTTCAAAAATCTGTATATTATTACCATATAAAGGTTCGCCAATTGTACCATCGGCATCAATAATTACAGTTCTGTTACACTCACAACCATTGGCATCGGTTACAGTTACATCATACATGCCTGCACCCATATTGTTAATAGAGGCAGTAGTATTACCCATTGCAACAGCCGATGCAGGAGTACCTTCCGACCAGTTAAAGGTGTATGGACCCATACCGCCTACTGGTAAAATTTCGGCACCGCCGTCTAAATTACCCGGGCAAGACTCGTTGTCGATAACAACATTTGCACAAGAGATTAAGGCAGGTTGTTCTAAGGTTATGCTGCTAATAATAGGACAAGCATTGTAGTTCATATCGCTAACCGTTACGCCATAAACGCCCGCAGGTATATCTGTAAGGGTAGCAGTAGTAGCACCATTACTCCATAAGTAACTGTAAGTACCACTTCCATCTAATACATTCGTAGTAATAAATCCTGTTGATTCGCCATGACAGCCAATTTCAAAATCGTTATAATTACTAACGGTAAAATCAATTACTGGATTTGGATAGATGGTAAAGTTTTCGGAAACGGTTTTACAATTGCTAGTTACGGTATAGGTAATTATTACGGGAATATTGGCAATGCTAAACTGTTGGTCTTGAATAGTGCTAGTACCAGCACCACTTGTTATACCCGAGCCATTGCCAACCATACCGCCTACAGGGTCTTGTGCAATCCAAGTATAAGGAACACCTATGTCTGGAGTACCATTGTCTGTTACCAATACATCTAAACGAATAAGTTCGCCTGAGCATACTTCACTGTTAGGATTTGGAGTAAGCGCAATGTTTTTAGTACAAGTTTGGTAACCAAAGTCCTCGTTTAAATCCATATTGTTAACAGGAGTTAATGTTGTAGTAGAGGTCGAATCTAATGTGCCATCAGGATCGCCTGTTTGTGTGCCTGGTCCATTAACTACTGTTACTTGAAACTCGCCTAAAGGTAAATTGGTAAATAGGTAGTTGCCAGTAGCATCGGTAACCGTAGTATAATTTACATCATCAGCAGTTCCTAAAATACCATCAGGACCAAACCAAATAAGGTTAATGGTAACGCCTGGAATACCTACTTCGGTACCACTATTAAACGTGCCATTTAAATCTAAATCGTTCCAAACTAAACTGCCAATTGTACCACTACAAGCAATAGTAATACTTAACTCATTAGATGGGCAATTTAAAGCCGCATGTGCTACACTAACTGTTGGGTAAGTGCCATCTGGTACACCTGTAATTACTAAATCGCCATTTGCATCTGTTCCATAGGTTGCGTCAATAGCTGCAATGCCAAATCCTGCAACGGTATAAAAAGAGAAAGGAGATAAACCTGTTAAGGTAACCATTCCGCCAGTACCATCAGGTGCACAAGTAGTTGTTGCACTAATAATAGGACTTTCCAATAGGGTTACATAAGTATAAGTAATATCAATACAAGTAGAACCATCAGTTAACATAATCGTTTCAATATCATCTCCTGCATCAACAGCAGCACCTAATGCATCTACTAGGCCAATGCTGCCTGCAAGGTCGCGCCATACTACAGCATATACTCGATAAACACCTGGTGCTAGTACATTCCAATCAAAGGTTGCAGTCGGATCTGGACCTTCAATAATAATACTGCCTGCCGTACCTGTAGGATCATCGTAAGTTAATACGTAAGTATAATCGTAATTAGCTAATGGTGTTGGTGCTGCACCATAAGCACCGCCGTATTGTGCATCAAAAATGCCATCAGTATCATCTCCGTCCCAAAAATTACCTACATAAGGAATGCCTAATGATACGGTAGGATCTTGCCCTTGACAGAATTCTACTTGTGGAATATCTCCTGCATTTGCATTACAATTCAAGACAAAACCAGCATCCCAACTCAAGTCATTAACTAAACCTGTAAAGTTAAAGGTAGTAGTAGCACCTGTAGAGGTAACATTGTTGTTATCGTTACCACCTGGACTAGGGGTAGATATGGTATATCCAGTAGGGGTCGTAAATACTAAATAGTAATCGCCAGCAGGCACATTAGGGAAGTAGTATTCGCCACTAGCATTGGTTATCATGGTACCTAAAGAACCACCTGTATTATTATCGAATAACTCAACACTTACGCCTGGTAATAATACATCTGTTCCGTTAAAAACACCATCGTTGTTATAGTCAATAAAGGTGAAGTTTCCAATGCCTGCACCTGGGACTAATACAAAACCAGCATCCCAATCAAGGTCGTCTGCTGCTGCTGTAAAGTTGAAGGTGTTAGTAGAACCTGCGCCATTTGCATCCGAGATATTGTTGTTATCGTTGCCGCCTGGAGTAGGGGGTGATACCATGTAACCACTAGGAGTTGTAAATACTAAATAGTAATCACCAGGAGGTACATTCGGGAAATAGTATTCTCCATTAATATCCGTCATCATTGTCCCTAAAGAACCACCCGTATTATCATCAAATAATTCTACGGTAACGCCAGAAACGGGCGTGTCTGTACCATTAAAGATACCATCATCATTATCATCAATAAAGGTGAAGTTACCAATGCCTGCAAGTGGAGTAGGTGTAAAACTAGCATCCCAAGTTAGGT
>JAHDBT010000235.1 GCA_020630215.1 Bacteroidota bacterium | reverse complement strand
AGCCACTAGCGCAACAAAGTAATATTTCCTTGGTCTTTAATTTGGCGGCCACTAATTAAGTTGGCTACTAGCGTATAAACATACACTTCAATTTCTTGGTCTATCTTTTTATAGGTACCATCCCATCCTGCTTTGGGGTCGGTTGTTTCAAAAACCATTTCGCCCCAGCGATTGTAAATTCGTAGTTCCATATACTCGATGCCTGTAGCACCTGCTACAAATAGTTCGTCGTTGTTATTATCGTTGTTGGGGCTAAAAGCATTGGGTACGCCTACAAATATTGGCGGAATAACGGTTATGCTTTGGCAAACTTCGTCATTACAACCATTTACCGTTTGGGCAGTTAAGCACACCTCAAATTCGCCCGTAATTTGGAAAACATGTTGTGGATTTTCTTCGGTAGAGGTGGTGCCGTCGCCAAAATCCCATAGGTAGCTATCGGCAAATTGGCTTTGGTTGGTAAATACAACATTGGTTACACTTACTTCCGCAATATCTGTGCTCATATCAAAATCGGCAGTAGCGTTTGTGTATACTTCTACAAAGGTGCTTACGGTTTCCGAAATATTACAAGTGCTGCTATCAATAGCGGTAAATTCGATGTTGTAAGTACCAGGGGTTTCGTACGTATAATCTAAGTTGAGTCCGTCTACGATTGTGCCATCGTCTAGGGTCCAATAGTTGGTTACGCCGTTGCTTTCGGCCCTTAAAGCAATGCTAACAGGAGCGCAAGCATTTTCGGGAGTGGTTAAAATATCGGCAAAAACAATGGGGGGGGTTGCTAGGGTAAATTCGTAAATGGCAGTATCGGGAGGGGCACATTGCGAGCTTACAATCATGCTTACCTCATAGATTCCTCCGTCGGTGTATAAATGGGTTGGACTGGCTTCTGTAGACGTGTTTCCATCGCCAAAGTCCCAAATAAAATCGAGGTATTCTTCGGTAGGATAATTGGTGGTAAATGGTACATTTTGCACCTCACATATACCAGGCAAGGTGTAGGCATAATCAGCTACAACTACAGTATCGAGTGCAAAAACAGAAAGGGTATCAGTCGCATCTCCATTGCAACTATCTTCGTTAATTGCAGTTAAGATAACCTCGTATAAGCCTGGTTCGGCAAAAGTATGACTAGGTGCAGTATCGGTAGAAATTGGGCTGCCATCGCCAAAATCCCATTCATAACTGGTGGCATAAGTGCTGTTATTTTGAAACTGTACGCCTAGCGGTACACACCCAAAATCGCTTGCTGCACTTGGTATAGCTACTACATTTTCGGGAATCACCACGGTTTGGGTAAGCGTTTCCGAAAACTCACATCCTGGCAAGCTGCTAGAAAGATTTAGCGTAACCTCGTAAGAACCAGGCCCTTCGTACTGATGTAATGGCCCGTTAGACCCAGAGTTGCTTGCGCCATCTCCTAAGTCCCATTCGTAATCTACTATTTCCGTTGGAAAATGTACGGCATCGTAATCAATATAAAAAGTAGCACAATCAATGTAGTAGGTAAATTCGGGGGTTACATCATCTGGATTTAAAATGGAAATGCTGGTATAGGTAGTATCCGCTTCGTTACAGGCTTCGGGGTCCCATGCAATTAGCATTACATTGTATACTCCTGTTTCGTCATAAGTAAAAGAAGGTTCAAAACTATTGGATGTTGTTCCATCATTGGTATCAAAATCCCATAGGTAATCGGTAGCACCATAGCTGTTATTGATAAAATCTACGGTAAAGGGAGCGCAACCAATCACCGCAGGTTCTGCTACCGCTTCGGCAACAACCAAAGGAGGATCGAAGGAAAACTTAATAGAGCCGACATTACAATTACTTGCATTGTTGGTATTAGACCATGCGCCTGCACTAGTAGGAAAGCTGTTGCTTCCTCCACATCCTGCACAAACGGCTTGGTAAATACGTCCTGTTTTATCAAATCGGCTTGTGCCACCATCTACATGTTCGCCTCCATCGCCTCCAAAAAAGGAAGCATAATTTAATCCAACAGCATCTTCTTCTAACACATAAAAATAAAAGTCGTTACCATCGGTCGAACTTTGGTAAGCATCAGGTGTTGTTTCCAATCCTACGGTAGTAGAGCCAGGTTGGTCAGCATTAATAATTCCGCCCCACCCCGATACGTAAATGCGGTTACACACATCTACTAAAAAGGCAGTTGGCGAAATATCTGGGTCGCCATCGTTTCTGCCAAAAGTGGTAGAAAAAATAGTATTGTTAATGTTATTATTGAGTTTATGGATGTATTGTCCGCTATTGCTATTGTTGTAAACACCAGGAGTAATATCATAACTTCCTTCTGTTTGTCCTACGGTATATACGCTATTATCTTCATCTAATTCTACAAAAAAGGATTGGTCGTATTGATTTGTTCCAAGGAAAGTAGAAGCGATAAGGTCGTCGCCATTTGCACTAATTTTTGCTAAGAAACCATCGGCACTTCCTCCTCTATAAGTGCTGTATAAACCTGATGTGGTAGGAAAATTACTACTACTCGTACCTCCACAAACATACAAAATACCCGAATTGTCGATTTTTACAGAATAGGCGGCATCATTATCACTTCCTCCTAAGTAGGTACACCATTGCAAGGTATTTAAGGTGCTACTAAAACGAGCAACACATCCATCTTGTTCGCCACCTAAACTTAGTTGTAAGGCATTAGCCGACACAGGTAAATTGGTAGAACGGGTGCAAGAAGCAATATAAATTCTTCCAGCCGCATCAATAAACACTTCTCCCCTAGCCTCGTCTGCATAGTTATAGTTTAGTATGTTGGCTTCGTTTAAACCATCGTTTTTTCCACCGCCAAAAAAGGTAGAACCGCTTAATCCATTGCCAAGGGCATTTAGTTTGGTTACCACAATATCCGAGCCGTCATTAAAACTAATATTACTTGCCGAGGTAGCATCTCCTCCATTAAAGCTGGTATCATATGCTAGGCTTGTTGTAGGATAATCGGAGGAACTGGTAGTGCCTAAAATCACCAAATCGCCATCGGGTGCTACAATTAAACTGTGGGGCAAATCACTGCCATTGCCACCGCCTATATAGGTAGCGTAAATTTGTCCGCTGCCATCGGGCGTAAATTTGGTAATAGATATATCGGTATTGCCACCAGCAAAACTAGTTTGGAAAGCTCCTAATGTAGTAGGATAACCAAAACCAAAAGCTGCCCCTCCTGCATATAAGTGTCCATCATTATCATAGGTTGCTGTAAAACCCCAGTTATCGGCTGTAGAGCCAGAGTAGGTAGAAAATACGAGTACGGGGTCAATTACCAATTCTTGTGTGGCATCATATCCATTAGGAAAAACAAAGTTGACCGTATTTTCAACAATCTTAAATTCGCAAGCAATGGCTGTTTCTTTTCCATTTATATACTGATACGCATAGGGGGCTAATTCTACTAAATTGTTTACAGAATTAAGGACGTGTAAATTTCCGTTTTTTATTAACAACTCCTCCACTCCATTATACGCCATTTCAATTTGTTGTACATTGGCATTCGGCGCAACTCTAAAGTCGTACTTAATATACGCATCGGTGCTATACATTAACATATCAATGCCATCGTACAATTCTTGGTACCATACCTCTTTATACGATTGTACATTGCTTGCCCATTTGGTTTGGTCGTTTCCAATAAAATAATTGCGGTAACTAGGCGATGGGCAATCTCCTGTTTTTAAGGCGTTTTTGTTGGCACCAGTAAAAACAATTTCAAAAGCGTGTGCATCAAATAGTAAATCGTTTACAATACATCCTTTGGTATGTTTGCAATCGTGGAGTTGCTCGCCTGTTGTAGGATCGAGTAATAGGTAGGTAAACTTATCATCTTCTAGGAATAAATGCCCAGCATCAAGGGCAGCCCTGTACCGAATGTTTTTGGCCCATTGATTTTTGTTTTCGGTAAAATATAACACATCTCCGTGATTGTTGGCATCGGTATGATGCTCATAGCAAAGCTGTTTTTCTCCTTGTTCGGGATGAAAATAAACAGGTGTTGTTGCTTGGGAAGAATTGGAATGCGAATGTGCTTGCAGATAATATAAATTAGTACTACCAAAAACCGTAATAAGGAAGACAAAAAAAACTTGTAGCGTAGCTTTCATTTTGGATATAATCATGAAATAGGGGTTTACTAATTGGAAAGAGAGGGACAAGGAATAACAAATTTAAATAAAAATGTTACACCAAGTCCCTTAATCCCCACATCCGAGGTTATAACGCTAAAAAGTTAAACACATTGTAGGAAAAGTAAACTTGTTTAAATAAAGTCGTTTTTACGACCTCTCTGTGCTTGATAGTTTGCCTATTGCTAAAAATAAAAAAAGCCATTCAATTCTTAATTATGTTAAAGAATCAAATGGCATTTTTAATGCTTTCAAGTGCACGAAAGCAGGACATCCCCACAAACGGGGCAGTTGTTTGTCCTAATAAGAGTAGTTACTATTAGTTTGTAGTAATGCAAACAAATACCTATTGGTAGCTGCTCCTAAAACATTACTGCATTGACTAATCATCATTAAGAATAACACGAAACCCTATATGCAAGCTCTATGCCAAGCAAGTAACTTATGTTATCCCTTTAACACTATTTTACCTTTGCTTGACTAATAAGGGACTTTTAATCTTTATTGTCACAAAATAACAAATGGCTACTTAATAAGCTCTTAACAAATAGCTACCCTAGCATAATATCTTTTCCAAAGAATAAAAAATAATTACTTAATAATCAATTACTAATGTATTTTTTTTAACCACTTAATTGAACCTTCCCCCAAAAGACCGTCTATATTTATATACGCAAACACACTTAAAATAATTTATTAAAACATCCATCCTCATGAAAAAATCATTCTTATTATTAGCCATCGGTTTTTGTTTCGCTATGATTATTGCACAAAATCCATCTGCTCAAATTGATAACAGTACTTCCCTTAATACGATTAACGAAAATCAACAATACCATATCAGTTCTGCTTCTTTCTTTTCTTTTTTTAGCACTCGCTCTAACACTTCCCGAAAAGATGGTTCACAAGCTAAACGGGGACGAGGACATACCACCAATTTGATTACCATTACACAAGCACAAACGCCTTTAAAAAGCCATACCAAATCTCGTGGCAACCTAGCCATATTACCTGCCAACACTAAATGCCAATTAATAAAAAAAGGATTTTCTGCTACCAAAAACGGCATTACCGATTACTGGTATAAAGTTAAACACAATCAAAAAGTAGGTTGGGTATTTGGTGCTTACACTTCTTTAGCTGATAATAGCAACCCCACCTTCCGTTTATTTGGCAACGAACCTAGCTGGCTCTTAACAATGACTTCAGATAAAATACTTTTAAGTATGGGCAGCAACAGCTACGAATTTCCATATGTAGCACCCGTGATTACTAGCGACCGATGGGTGTATACCAGTTCTAACAGCAATAGCCAAACCATTAGAGTAACGGTAGTTCGTGGCAATTGCGAGGATGATATGTCTGGCGAGGTATTTCCTTATAGCTCCTTAATAGAAATGAATGGCACTTATTATCACGGCTGTGGGGAGTAGTTTTTTAGTGGTCAGTAGTCAGACCGTTCGCTGCGCTCTCTGTCAGTAGTCAGTTTTATATGCTGACGTTTTTTGTCCTAATTTGTTTGATTTTTTATACAGCTGATTTTTTAGTTGCTAGAACTTTCTCCTTTTTTCCTAGGGCAGTTTAAATATTCGATACAAAACAATTCCATCATTTACGAAAAACACCTCAACGGTTTTAAACTGTTGGGGTGTTTTTTTTGTACTTTTACCAATGATAAGGCTCAATATGTTTATCTAAACGGTTGACACTTTTTTTGGTAGATAGTAGCGGGTATTGGGTATATAGATGGTTCCGCTTCGCTGCACCGCTGCAAAGCGTCAAGTACATTCACTTATTGGATAAACATGTCCAAAAACCCAACAAATCCTCCACTAATTTGTTTTATTATTATGATATACAAAAGCACAGCAGCTTGTTTGCTCGACTTAGAAAAACACGGTCATTTGGTGCGTATTAAACAGCAGGTAGATCCTAATTTGGAAATGGCCGCTATTCACCGCCGTGTGTACGATGCCGAAGGTCCTGCCCTATGGTTCGAAAACGTAAAAGGCAGTCCTTTTGCTGCGGCCTCTAATATTTTTGGCACTTTAACACGCAGCAAATTTATTTTTAGGAAAACCTTAGCAGGCGTACAAAAAATGGTGCAAGTAAAAGCCGATCCGCCTGCATTGCTAAAAAATCCTTTTCGGTTTTGGAATTTGCCTTTTGCGGCCTTTAAAGCCCTGCCCATAAAGTCGATGTTTAGTACGCCTGTTACCTTTGGCGAAACAAGCATTAGTCAATTGCCACAAATTAAATGTTGGCCAGATGATGGCGGTGCTTTTATTACCCTTCCGCAGGTATACAGTGAGGATGTAGATAAGCCTGGTGTAATGAAGTCAAATATTGGGATGTATCGCATACAGTTAAGCGGCAATGAGTATCGACCTGATAAAGAAATTGGTTTGCATTACCAAATTCATCGGGGCATAGGCGTACATCAACACAAAGCCAATGCACAAGGAAAAGCATTTAGGGTGAGTATTTTTGTTGGCGGGCCGCCTTCGCACAGTTTGGCAGCCGTAATGCCGCTGCCCGAAGGATTGCCAGAAGTTGCTTTTGCAGGTGCACTAGGCGGAAGAAATTTTAGGTTTACTAGAAAAAATGGTTTTACCCTTGCCTCTGATGCCGATTTTGTAATTACGGGCATTGTATACCCACACCAAAATAAACCCGAAGGCCCGTTTGGCGATCATTTGGGTTATTATAGCCTTACCCACGATTTTCCAGTAATGCAAGTAGAAAAGGTTTACCACCGACAAAATGCCATTTGGCCCTTTACCGTAGTTGGTCGCCCGCCACAAGAGGATACCAGTTTTGGCGCATTAATTCACGAAATTACAGGTCCTGTTATTCCTAGCGAATTGCCTGGTTTACACGATGTAAATGCCGTTGATGCTGCTGGCGTACACCCTTTATTACTAGCCATTGGCAGCGAAAGATACACGCCTTACTACAAAGAACGCAAGCCCCAAGAAATTTTAACCATTGCCAACCATATTTTAGGTTTTGGGCAAATGTCGCTCGCCAAGTATTTACTGATTATTGCTAAGGAAGACAATCCGAAATTAGATATACATCACATCGATCATTTTTTTCAACATTTATTAGAACGGGTCGATTGGCGGCGAGATTTACATTTTCAAACCAACACTACCATGGACACCTTGGATTATAGCAGCAAAGGATTAAACACGGGTTCTAAAGTAGTGATTGCCGCTGCTGGCGAAACCAAACGCGCTTTAGCCAAAACCCTGCCCAGCGATTTTAATTTGCCAGATGGATTTAGTGCACCCAAAGTAGTAATGCCAGGCATTATTGCTATTAAAAGTCCGAAGTATACAACGGAGGTAAGTGCCAACCAACAAGTACAACAATTGGCGGCTCATTTAAATAATTATGGAAAAAGTAAATTGGCAGGCTTTCCCTTGCTACTTGTTTGCGACGATAGTGAATTTGTAGCTCGTACCCTCAACAATTTTTTATGGACCACCTTTACCCGCAGCAATCCCTCGCACGATATACATGGCGTTGACGAATTTATACAGCATAAACACTGGGGCTGCTATGGCTCTTTAATTATTGATAGCCGTATTAAACCGCATCATGCGCCACCTTTAATTGAAGATGCGACTATTGAAAAACGAGTGGATAAAATGGGGGAAAAAGGTGGGGTGTTGTATGGGGTGATTTGAGGGAGGGTTGATTTTTGAAATGTGATTTTTGATTTTTTCCTTACTGACGTTAGGAGGGATTCATTTAGAATTTAAAAGTTTTTTCTGCTGACGATGGATTTTTGATATGCAGACGGCTGGGGAAGTTTGCTTGTTGGAATTTAGAGTTGCTTATTTAGCAGCTGGAGTTGGGGCATTAAATTTGGGGTTTTATTTGCCAATAAAAAATACTCCTGCCGTAAGCAATCCCAAATACCTACAGCAGGAGTTTGTTTGCCCAATAAATAAACATTTTACTGATTGTCTTTCAATAGTACATTAATTCTAATTGCAATATAATCTTTTATTCTTAGAATTGCAAATTTTTATTGTGTCTTATTTTCTTTTATTTTTTTCGCATATTTGCTTATGTTTATTTAAACAATGTAAACTAGCAATTAAAACCAAAAGAATAGTTTACTCGCTACTGAACGTATTTGAAGTACCTGTACTCAGGCAAAAGGAAGGTTACAATGATTAACTAGTTCGTTATTTAACAGCTGCAACACGAGCAGGCATAAAAAAACCGACATTTAATTTGTTCATTAAATGTCGGTATAATAAAAAGGAATGTTGGTTACTAATTATTCCATTTTCATTTTTTATATTTATTCTCCGTCCCTAAATACAATTAAAGGTTATACAGCAGTCCTATCTGCATACTAATAGAGCGAAAACGGTTATTAACTACTGGCACTCCTTTAAGACTTACATAGTTTAGATTGTGTTCTTTAATGCTTGTTTTCATTTGCCCTTCCACCCTAATATTTAGTTTTTTGGCAATACTTGCTTGTAAGCCTAATCGTAGGTTAACAATATCGTAATAGTTTTTACCTTTTACTCGGTAGCCATGTACAGGATTGGTATTTACCGAAACCCGATAAAATTCTTCCGTTTTCACATAATCTACTTGTTGGTTCCCTCCATCTACGGTTGCTACATATTCAATTAGGGCATCGGGGTCTCGTTGATTAACAAACACTTGTTCTGGATTACGTTGATTAACGGCAACATCATCAGAGGAGGAGGAAGAATGACTGCTTTCTACCCGTTGATAGCTCAAAAACTGAGGTCCAACTCCCATCCAAACGGCAGGGCCAATTGCTAGGTAAGGATTAATTTTTTGACTCGGCGCAAAGTGTACTTTTGCTAATAATGGAATTTCGATAAAACGTCCTTGTGTCGTAAACACTTTTCCATTAATATAATTGACTTCTGCGTCCTCCCATAAACTAGTTATAGCACTACTAGTTTGGTTTTCTTGTCTAATTCTATCGGTAGTAAAATTTTTATGCGAAAAATACACGCCTGTTTCTACACCAAATAATTTACTAAACATTAGGCTGTAACTCAATCCTGTTGTATAGCCTGCTTCCGTCCAATGTATATTTAGCCAATTAACATCTGCGGCGGCATGTACGCCAATACTCATTGTCAATGGTGTTTTAGGCATCTTCACCATTTTCGCGCTCGGCTTACTATTTAAAGTGGCTAGTTTTTTTACTGGCAGCTCTATATCCGCATTATTTATAAGCGAAGCAGGTAAGCTTGCCATAAAATTAGCTTGCTTTGATTGCAGACTAGTTGTTGCCCTTAATGGCGACTGCTGATTACTTAACTGACCTGTTTTAGCGGCATCAATACTGCTTGCTGCCGTATTTTGGCCCAATGTGTGAGGAAACGGCGTTTCAGTGTGGGAAACACTCTCAAACGCAGATGTTTCCTCCTGAACATTGGGTTTTAAATTTATATTAGTAGTAGCATTGGTATTAGTAGCTATTGCTTGGGTTGTTGTTTTACTGTTTGCAATAGTTTGTAATGCATTGCTTGGTAAATTATTCGTTACCGCTATGGTTGTTGTAGCTTCTTTTATGTTGGAAGCACTTGTGTTTTTAGAAGTTGAGGTAGTAGGGTTGTTATAAAGTGTATTTGTTTGCTTATTGGCAGTTGTTTTATAGAAATTAGAAGAAATAGGATTGTTTAAATGAGGCGGTTGCACTTTGGCTGCGGCCTCTTGCTCAAATTTTGTTGATGCAGTAAGTGAAGGCAGTGGTTTACCAGATTTGTCAACCGCTTCGGGAGTAGTTTTTCCGACATCGGTTTCCCCCTTATCACCTAAGGCTGCAATTGGCACATTGGTTTTAGCGAGAGGCTTTTTAATAGGCTTGTAGGCATAATTATCGGTATTATAAACCTTATGCACCAAGCTAAAAGTAAGTAGTAACATCGCAATTGCTGCTACGCCAACCCGTTTATACCATAAACTGGCAAACAGTGGCACTAGCGTTCCGCTGCCTTCCTCTTGTTCGTCGAGTTTAGCTTCCATCAACGACCAATCGGCAGCCTGATATGGCGTTTGATAATTACTTAGCGTGTCCTTTATATTTTTGTCGAATGTTTCTAGGCTTGCATCCTCATTAAGGGCAGCATCCATAAAAAACCATTCGGTTTCTTTAAAAGGCACTTGGTAATTATCAAGCTTATCTTTTATTGTTTGATCAAAGTTAATGGCATCCCCCTCCCCTGTTGCTAATAATTGTTCGTTGAGTTTGTCATCCATCAACGACCAATCGGCAGCATCGAAAGGCAGCTCGAAACTATCGAGTTTATCCCTAAGTTCTTTGTCAAATTTATTTAATTCCTTGCTCATTGTTTAGAACCCTAATGCATTAAAAGTAAGTACTCTTAATATTGTTGTTGATTTTTAATGTCTCTAAACTTTCTCTAGTTAAGTAACGCATAAAAAATAAATCCGTCATTTCTACTTGATCTTTTGCACT
>JAHDBT010000234.1 GCA_020630215.1 Bacteroidota bacterium | reverse complement strand
AGTCACTCAAAACCTCATTTTGCCGCACAATTAGTTTTCGGTCAGGCACTAAGTACCTATATTCAAATAATCGACACTTTTAACCCGCTTTTTTTCCGCTATTCGTCGTTAAAAATACTCGCCGTAGCTTTTAATAGCCGCAAGCGGTTCACTTAGCTTAAATATCGCCTTTCTCCGCAAGCGGTTCATTTCGTTTAAATGCATCAAAATGCATTTATTTTGCTGTGCAAAAATCACTCATTCCTATTTTGCTATCGCAAAAAACACACGTTCATAGCTGCGTTTTCCGCCTAGTCTAGCGAAAAAAAATCTATTGTGAAAATGGTGTCGATTATTTAAACACAGGTACTTATATTTTAATCTAAAAAAAAAATAAATCGCTATAAAAAATAAAAAACCATGAAATTAAAATTACACCACCCCCTAATCCTATTGCTATTAATAGTACTAATTTTAACAATCCTAAAAACTCAAGCGCAAGATGGCGACGACAAGCGAGGCATGAAAATCGCCAATAAAAAGTTAGCTTTAGTAATAGGCAATGGCAATTACATTAGCAAAGGCGACTACTTAGCCAATCCCCTCAACGATGCTGCTGCCATGACCACCGCCCTACAAGAACTAGGTTTCACCGTACTCACCCACAAAAACCTTAGCCAACGCAACCTAAAAAAAGCCATTAACAATTTTGGCGAACAACTAAAAAACTACGATGCTGGTCTATTTTTCTACGCAGGGCATGGCATGCAAGTAAAGGGCATCAACTACCTAGTACCCGTAGATGTAGAACTAAAAAACGAAACCGACGTAGAACTCGATTGTGTGCGTGCCGATAGGGTCTTGCTTAAAATGGAAGCTGCCAAAACCGACATCAACATTGTAGTACTAGATGCTTGCCGAGACAACCCCTTTGAGCGCAGTTGGCGGTCTGGCAAAGGGAAAGGTTTAGCCTTTATGGATGCCCCAGTCGGCAGCCTAATCGCCTACGCTACCCAACACGGCCGTACCGCCTCCGATGGCAATGGCAGAAATGGTTTATATACTAGTGCCATTTTAGAACACATACATACTCCCAATTTAAGTGTTTTAGAAATATTTATGCGGGTGCGAACAACAGTAAAAAAACGCTCTAATAATGAGCAAATTCCCACAGAAACGAATACGACTACGAAAAATTTTTATTTTAAATATGAACTGCGAGAACCACCACCACTGCCACCAATACCTGAACCAGGAATACCACCAATACCAATACCAGAACCAGAACCACCACCACGCATTAGCCCCCTCGATCTCATCCCTTACAATATGGTAGATGTAGAAGGTGGCACTTTTATGATGGGGTGTGCTAGTGAACAAGGGGATGATTGCGAAAGTGATAAAAATCCTGCTCACCAAGTTACGCTAAGTGATTTTTCTATTAGCAAATACGAAGTAACACAAGCGCAATGGAAGGAAATAATGGATGAAAATCCAAGTTATTTTAAGACTTGCGATGAATGCCCAGTAGAAAGATTATCATGGAATGATACACAGGAATTTATAAAAAGACTGAACCAAAAAACAGGCAAAAATTATAGGTTACCTACAGAAGCAGAATGGGAGTATGCGGCTAGAGGAGGGAGTAGTAGTCGGGGGTATAAATATGCAGGAAGTAACGATTTGAATCGTGTTGCTTGGCATGATTATAATGCCGAGGTTAAAACACAAAAAGTTGGTACAAAAAACGCCAATGAGTTAGGTTTGTATGACATGAGTGGTAATGTTAGCGAATGGTGTAGTGATAGATATGAAGATTATTCGGCTGCTGCACAAACAAATCCTACTGGCCCTTCTTCGGGCAGCAGTCGGGTTTTGCGCGGCAGTTCGTGGCGTAGTAAGAGCGCAGGTGTTGTCAAGCGGTTCAAGGACTTTCAGAGTAATAAATACACTTACTACGGGTTCCGCCTTGCCCATAATAACTAGTGGCTCAAAACTTAGGTTTTGAGCCACTAGCAGGTTTCCTCCAGCCAAACAAATAGACGTAGCGTGAGTTTATGGCTCAGACCCGTCTATTTGTTTGATGGTGGTTTTATGTTTTTAATTTTTAAGGCTGTTGTTTAACTTTGTATTTTGGCACAAAATAGTTTAGGTAAAAAATCATTCCTAAGTAGGTCATTACGAGTGTAGGAACACTAGAATTGAAGCCTAAATTAAAATCTGGTATCGCAAACAATTCTCTAAAGGAAGCCTTGGCAATGGTTAACATAAAGACAATTCCAAAAACAAATAATCCAATAATTGCCGCTTTATTTTTTGGAGTACGTTGAATGCCTAGTTTAGCATCTTGCTTAAAAAAATACCAAAGGCTACCCATGCAAAAAACAGCTTCTATTGCTATGGCAAGATACACATTAGACGCATACAAACCAAGTGCAACATCTGCTGTGTCTGCTCCAAAAAAGTGGTGTGGATGTCCAGAAAAGAAATCTAAGACAAAGTGCCCAGCTACTAATGCGGAACCCACCAACCCGATTTGGGTACTTTTAAATAATACTTTTCCCAAAATAAAGATAACAATGAGCCAAAATATTTGTGGAAGCAAATCGTGGCTATAGAGCATATCTACTGTCATATTACTTAGTGTGGTATCAAAAACATCACTTGGTTCTGTTCGTTCCAAACCTAAGTAATGCAAGGTAAACCACAATAAATCTTGTAACTGCGAAGCAATTAAGAAATAGAGTAAAGTCCCTTTTGGAAATTTTTGATGAGCGATTAAGGCGGTAGAGAAGTGTCCTGCTAGCATAATAATTTAATTTTTGTATTTTTACTTTTAAATTTAAAGCAAAAATACAAAATAACTTTACATTTTAAAGTAATAATCTTAAAAATCATGATGAAAAAATTTCGTTCTTCCTGCCTTATAGCCTCAGCCTTAGATTTAATAGGAGATAAATGGTCTTTACTTATTGTTAGGGATATGCTAATGCATCAAAAGAAAACGTTTAAAGAGTTGGCCGCATCAGAGGAGGGGGTTGCTACGAACTTACTATCGGCAAGGTTAAAATTATTGGAATCTTTGGAGGTGATTACGAAAAGGAAATTACCCGAAAATAAAAAAGAGAATGTTTATTTACTTACTGAAAAAGGGCTTGATTTAGCCCCTTTAATTTTAGAAATTGTTATTTGGAGCGACAAATATGTACGAACGTATAATCATAATATGAATCCTTTTGACAAGGGTAGTTTTAATGGAATATCGGCAATTCAAAAAGCATATAGAGCATTTTCCCGTCAATTTACAGGTTAAATGGCGGTTGTTTTTGGTTAACTCGTGTTGATATTGTAGTCCCCACAAAAAAAAGCTTTTATAATGTATTTCTATTGAAACTTTGTAATATCTCGGCGTTGGCAGGTAAAAACAATTTAGCGATTTAGCAGTTTAACATTAAGTTTAATGTGTGGGGCACTACATAGGCAACTTGGGTTAAAGCCCTAGTAAAAAGGAACTTATTAGAAGGGAAGTTATTTACCTCGTTTTTAATTGCTCGTTACATTAATTACTGACTACTAGTTACCTTAAAAAAATCCAACGTAACTTCCAGCCCATCCTTAAATTTAGTAGCAGGTTGATAGGCGAGTAATTGTTTTGCTTTATCAATATTGGCCAAGGAGTGTTTTACATCTCCCATTCTTTCTGCTCGGTGAATGGACTTTTGCTTGCTGCCTATTAATTGCGCTAAATTATTATAAAGTTGGTTGATAGAAAAACGTTCGCCTACTGCTACATTATATACTTGGTTAACAGCGGCTTTATTGGTGGTAAGCATTCCTAAAATATTGGCTTGTACGGCATTGCTTACAAAAGTAAAATCGCGCGATTGTTCTCCGTCGCCATTAATGTAAACGGGCGTACCATTAATTAAGCCTTGCATAAATAAAGGAATTACCGCCGCATACGGCCCACTAGGACTTTGCCGAGGACCAAAAATATTAAAGTATCGATAACCAATTAATTCCATGTTGTATACTTGCCCAAATACGTCGGCATATAATTCGTTGGTGAGTTTTGATACGGCATAAGGGGAGAGGGGTTTGCCAATTTTGTGTTCTATTTTGGGTAAGGTTATTTCATCACCATAAACCGAGGACGAAGAAGCATAAACAACCCGCTTAATATCTTGCTCATAAGCAGCTTTTACCACATTTACAAACCCATCTACATTTACCGAAGTGGTATAAATAGGATTGTCAATAGATCGAGGTACCGATCCTATTGCTGCCTGATGAGAAACCACATCAATTCCTTCGCAGGCTTGAAAACAGATTTCAAAATCACGAACATCTCCTTCCATAAATTCGTAGGCAGGATGCTGCTGAAATATATCCACATTGCTTCTGCTGCCAGTACTTAAATCGTCTAGCACTCGCACCTTTTGGGCATTGTGCTGCAATAGGTACTGCACAATATGCGAACCAATAAAGCCAGCTCCGCCTGTTATTAAAAATTGCTGTTGCTGAATGTTGTTGTGTTGCTGAAAAGGTACTTCGTACATTGAGATTAATTCTTTTTAGTGTTTTTTTTAGCAGTCAGATCATTCGCTGACGCTCATTGTCAGTAGTCAGACCGCTTCGCTGTTAGTTTACCTGCTGGCGATTTTTATGGGATACTTTAAAGCTTGTTTTCAAGAAACAATAGAAGCATTTAGCATAAGGTACTTTCTACGTTATACAAAAGTACCTTATACTAAATGAATCAATGAGTTTTACACTCGCTCTCCATATTGTTTTTCATAATACGCTTGGTAAGCACCAGAAGTTACATTTTTCAACCATTCGTCGTTGGCTAAATACCAGTCGATGGTTTTTTCTATGCCTTCGGCAAATTGTAAAGAAGGCACCCAGCCTAATTCTTTTTCAATTTTTGATGCATCAATGGCGTAGCGGCGGTCGTGGCCAGCACGGTCTTTTACGTAAGTAATCGTTTTGCGGCTAGTACCTTCTTCCCGTCCTAATTTACGATCCATAATGTCGCACATTAAGTTAACCAAATCAATGTTTTTCCATTCGTTGTGTCCACCTACATTGTACGTTTCGCCAACCACACCTTTGTGGAAAATTACATCAATTGCTCTAGCATGATCGCCTACCCATAACCAATCGCGTGTGTATTTACCATCGCCATACATTGGAATGGGTTTGCCGTTTTGGATGTTGTTAATTACTACGGGAATTAGTTTTTCAGGAAATTGAAAACCACCGTAGTTATTAGAACAATTAGATAAAACAACTGGTAAATCGTACGTATGCCAGTAAGCACGTACTAAATGGTCGGAGCTTGCTTTAGAGGCAGAGTAAGGAGAACGAGGATCGTAGGAGGTTGTTTCTGTAAATAAACCTGTTTCTCCTAGCGAGCCATATACCTCATCTGTAGAAATATGGTAAAATAATTTGCCTTCGTGATTGCCTTTCCATTGTTCTTTAGCTGCTTGCAATAAATTTACCGTACCAATAATATTGGTGTAAATAAAATCAAGCGGACTCAATATGGAACGGTCTACATGCGACTCGGCAGCTAAGTGCATTACTCCATCAAACTGGTGGTCGGTAAAAAGTTTATTAATAAATGGCGCATCTACTATATTTCCTTTAATAAAAGTATAGTTTGGCGCATTTTCTACTTCCCGTAAATTTTCGAGGTTTCCTGCATAGGTTAAAGCATCGAGGTTGTAAATATGGTAATCGGGATAATTGTTTACCATTAACTTTACCACATGCGAACCAATAAAACCCGCGCCACCTGTAATTAAAATATTTTTAGCCATAATAGAATGAATTGAATTTTTTATTGATAATTTTTTTTTCTACAAAATTACATGATTAAAGCACTCCTAGTAAGTAATAACAAATAGCTTGCCTAGTTTAAGTAATGGTAAAAAAACAACTTCCAGATTTCTACTTGATATTTTGCACTTATTCTGCGTTGCAAATACTCGCAATAGTGCTGCTATTACTCCTATTTACGCCTTGTCTATTAGAAAATCTTTTTGCGGAAATTTGTAAATTTATTTTCTCACGATGCCTTACCGAGTGCCTAACTCAATTACCTCACAATCGTAGAGGCGTTTGCCCGCTACTTTAAAACGCACCAAAGTACGAATGCGGTGAAACCCTCTGTTTCCTGCTGCACCTGGATTGATGTGCAACATATTATTATAAGCAGGCACTCTCAAAATTTTTAGGATATGCGAATGTCCACAAACAAAAATATCGGGCGGTGTATGAGTTGCTAAGTGTGCTTTAATGCGTTGTGTATAGCGAGGCGGCGTACCTGCAATGTGCGTCATCCATACGCTTAAATCTTCGCAGGTAAACCATTGGTTAAGTGGGTGTTCTTGTCGTATTAAATTGCCATCAATGTTACCATATACCGCACGAGTGGGTTTAAATTGTGCTAATTCATCGGTAACCTTTAAAGTGCCTATATCACCAGCATGCCATATCTCGTCGCATTGTTCAAAATGTTCAAACACACGAGGGTCGAGGTAATTATGGGTATCTGAAAGGAGGCCAATTTGCGTCATGTTTTGTTTTTAGCAGTCAGATCATTCGCTTGCGCTCATTGTCAGCAGTCAGACCGTGCGCTGCGCTTACTGTCAGATCGCTTCGCTGTGAGTTTATATGCTGATGATTTTTTAGTGATCAGGATGTTCGCTTTGTGGTCAGTTTTTTGAATCGCTATCAGGGTATCGTGTCGAAATAAGAATAGATAGGTAAAGGTAATTACGTAGAGAAAATTCATGAATTTTCTCTACCCTAAACCTCCAACAAAAAAAAACATCAGCACAACACTGGTCCCTGATCCCTGAAAACTGGTCACTAAAAAAGCCTACAACGTCCAATATTGCATTTTGCTAATTTTGTGGTTAAACATCCCTTTAATATCTATTAAAATAGGATTTTCGTTGGTGATGTTTAATAAGTAATCTTCGGCTAAATTAGCGTATTGTTTATGTTGAACAGCAGCAATTACACAATCGTAATCTTTACCAATTTCGGGGGTTAAGTGCATCCCATATTCTTCATGAAATTCTTCCGAAGAAGCATACGGATCAACGGCATCAACGGTAATGGTATAGTCTTGTAAGCCAGTAATTAAATCAATTACTTTGGTGTTACGGATGTCGCTTACGTTTTCTTTAAAGGTAACGCCTAATACTAAAATTCTAGATTTGTTAATGGTTTTACCAGCATGAATCAACATACGTACAATACGAGTTGCAATATAATCGCTGAGGTTATCATTAATACGACGACCACTTAAAATGACCTCTGGTTTGTAGCCTAATTCAGTTGATTTGTAGGTTAAGTAGTAAGGATCAACACCGATACAGTGACCGCCTACTAAGCCAGGATAAAATTTCAAGAAATTCCATTTGGTACCTGCTGCTGCTAGTACGTCTTGGGTGTTAATATTCATTTTATCAAAAATAATGGCGAGTTCATTCATTAAAGCAATGTTTAAATCTCGCTGTGTATTTTCGATAACCTTAGCTGCTTCTGCCACTTTAATAGTCGTAGCACGATGTACACCAGCTTTTACTACAAGTTCATACACTTTAGCAATAATGTCTAAAGATTCTTCATCGCAACCAGAAACGACTTTTACAATTTGGGTTAACGTATGGTTGGTGTCGCCTGGGTTAATTCTTTCGGGGGAGTAGCCAATTTTAAAATCTTCGCCACATTTTAAGCCCGATAATTCTTCTAGTACAGGTAAGCAATCTTCTTCGGTACAGCCGGGGTAAACGGTAGATTCGTATACTACATAATCGCCTTTTTTAAGCACTTGCCCTACCGTTTTAGAGGCACTTAATACCGCACGTAAGTTAGGTACTTTGTGTCGGTCAACAGGAGTAGGAACGGCAACTACAAAGAAGGTGGCATCTTTTAAATCTTCAATTTTGTGGGTATAAACAATGTCTTTATCTTTAAAATCTTCTGCTTTTAATTCGCGGCTAGGGTCAACACCATTTTTCATCATTTCGATACGTTCTTCGCTAATATCGAAGCCAATTACAGAAGTGTAACGGGCAAATTCTAGGGCGATAGGTAAACCAACATAACCCAAGCCTATTACGGCTAATTTTGTTTTCTTGTTGGTTAATTGTAAATACATATCCGCTGGTTTGTTGGCTATTGTACTCATATTTTTGTAATTGTATTAGTTTCGGTTTATAAATTATTTATTGGTTAAATTGCCTATTTTTTAGCTAAAAACAAATCTTAAAAAAAGGCATTCCTAAAGCCAAATGACGGCTAAATAGTAATAGGCTGCCATTTTGGAGGTGCAAAGGTAAAATATAATATGAACATGCCCAAAATACGCTTGTTTTTAGGCAAAATTATGACGGAGTAAATGGTATATAGATACCCTTTTGACGATAATTATTGAAAATGATTGAAGGGATTTTTAGGTTTTAAGATTTTTGCTCGTTTGTAGGCACGTTTCACATGTTGTAATTTTTACTTCACACTTTGGAAATGAAGAAAAAACCTATCGCTAATAAGAAAAATACTTGAAACATTTTGGGGATACTAAATTAAAGCGCCAACTACATTCCCGAATAGCTAAAACACGCTCGTTTGTATCTTTAAAAAAAATAACATTTTTAAATTAACAAAAGATTGTGGATATTGCGTGCTGAAAGATTTAGAAAGGATTCGCAACAACAGCTCTTTATTATTGTTACTATTAACTTGACAAACCACTAAGCAATTATCACATGAATATTAACCAATTAAATACGATATTAAAACAAAACTTGCAAGGCATTTTACCAGGCGATGCTGTTCGAGGCAAAATGGCTCCAGGAATGCGTGTGCCACCTAATTGGAATCCTGATAAAAGCAAAGCTCGGAAAGCAGGCGTATTAGCATTGATGTATCCGCATACTATGATTAATGGAGAAGTTGTAGAAGCACATTTGGCATTAATGAGGCGCACCGAAGATGGTTATGCACACAGCGGACAAATTAGTTTTCCAGGTGGAGGAGTGGAAGAACAGGATGCCGATTTAATAGCAACCGCCCTAAGAGAAACCGAAGAAGAGTTTGGCGTAGATGCCAGCCAAATAGAAATTGTAGGAACGCTTAGTGAAATGTATATTCCCGTAAGTAATTCGCTCGTGTTACCAAGCGTAGGCATCCTACATGCACGCCCCAATTTTGTGCCGCAAGAAAAAGAAGTCGCCGAAATTATAGAAGTCCCCATAAGTTATCTCCTAGATGAAAAAATCATTAAACAAAAAGATATTGAAACAAGAGGAGGCTTTAAAATTCCTGCTCACTACTATGATGTATATGGGCATGTAGTGTGGGGCGCAACCGCCATGATGATTAGCGAATTATTGGCAGTTATTAAAGAGAATTTTTGATTCTCGATATTGGAAATAAGATTTTTGATTTTTTATGTTGACGATTGCAGATTTCTGAATTTTGCTTAACCTGCTAAGTGAAAAGAATAATAATGGCCGAGTTTATTTTTTTCATTTCACTAAAAACGCCAATAAACAAAATTAAAAAGTTTCCCCAAAAATCACTGACAGCAAACGCAGTGAGCGGTCTGACTACTGACTACTAAAAACCAGCCACTAAAAAACTAAAAGAGCCAGCAAGCAAACTAAAAAGTTCCTACAAAACTAACTGACTGCTGACAGCAAACGCAGTGAGCGGTCTGACTACTGACTACTAAATAAAATACAACTATGCAAAATTTAAAAGGAAAAACGGCATTCATTACGGGTGCAAGTCGTGGAATAGGAAAAGCCATTGGTTTGCGATTAGCGCAAGCAGGAGCCAATATTGTAATAGCCGCTAAAACTGCCGAGCCACATCCTAAGTTGCCAGGTACTATTTACACGGCTGCCGAAGAAATGGAAGCTGCAGGAGGTAAAGCCCTAGCGGTTGTTACCGATGTGCGTTTTGAAGAAAAAGTACAAGCAGCGGTAGACGAAGCGGTAGCGACTTTTGGCGGAATAGATATTTTGGTGAACAATGCCAGTGCCATACAACTAACTGGCACGCTCGAAACGCCTATGAAACGCTACGATTTAATGCACCATGTAAATACAAGAGGGACGTATTTATGTTCTAAAATTTGCTTGCCGCATTTGTTAAAAGCCGAAAATCCGCACGTACTAAATTTATCGCCTCCTTTAACAATGGAAGCCAAATGGTTTAAAAACCACACCGCTTACACAATGGCAAAGTTTGGAATGAGCATGTGTGTACTGGGCATGTCGGCCGAATTTGCCGATAAGGGAGTTGCTTTTAATGCCTTGTGGCCTCGTACTACCATTGCTACTGCGGCAGTACAAAATTTGCTAGGCGGCAATCACCTCATGGAGCGTTCTCGCAAGCCTGCTATTATGGGCGATGCGGCTTATTATATCCTTAATCGCCCAAGTAAGGAATGTACAGGGAATTTCTTTGTTGATGATGAAGTGTTAATGGAAGCGGGGATTACCAATTTAGACCACTATGCCGTAAACCCCGAATTAGGAGAGTTAATGCCCGACTTTTTTATTTAGTGAAAGCGACAAAATAAATTAGGGAACGGAAATGAATGGAATAAAAATAACCATAGTGAAATGAAAAAAATAACCTCCACCAAGAAATTTAATTATATTTTTCAAGG
>JAHDBT010000763.1 GCA_020630215.1 Bacteroidota bacterium | reverse complement strand
GTTTTAGACCCATCCTTGTGTTCAATTACCTCCCTAGTTGTAGTGCTTGCCAAACAGCGAATACGGTGTTGTTGCAGCAATTGTACTAGGGCAGCGGTAAAAGTCATTTCGCCCATAATATGAACGGTAATTTGGGGGCTTGTTTGTTGCATTGCTGCCAATTTACCTGCATAAGATAAAGCCAATGCTTTAATAGCTTTAGCATCTGCTGTAGGGGCAATTTGTGGGAAAGGCATATCTTGTATTTGGCCTAACTCTTTGGCGGTGTTAAGTTGCTTGGGTTTCCAAGTGCTTGTTGGGTGATTGGATAAATTGATAAAAAGAGCTTGTTTTTTATTGGGCTTTTTAGTAGGCGCACTAGGCGGATTTTCGTAGTGCCGTTTAAGGATACGCAAAAACTTTCCTAGCTTTTTAATGTCCTCGTCAAACGAGTCGTTTTTGCCTGGGCGACTGTGGGCAATGTCGTTTCTAATCTGGTTAGCTTCGCCATATACGGCTCGTAAATGCGTATAATTTTGGCGACGATGCCTACCCAAAATCATTTTTTTAGCTTGCTGATTTCTAAAATCTTGGTTCAGCCAACTTTCCCCTTCTAGTTCGCAAACGTGGGTAATAATGCTTTCTACTAGCACAATATAAGCAGCAGCATAATTTCTTTGTTTATTGTGCCAAGCCGCTAAAGCTCGTTGAAACAAGGCATGGGTTTTGGCGGTTTTAAATTTGCGTAAAAACTTTTTAAAAACAGTAGGCACTACTAGGGCTGCGGGGCCGCTTAGTTGGCTCAAATCTAGTGCGTTTAGTTGTTCTACATTGTCTTTAATTTCGTGGAGGTAATTTAGGGCGGTTACTTTAGAAAATTCTCCTACGGCTTCGCTATACGGATGATTTTCGGCGGCTAGTAATTCGGCAATTAAAAAGCCACGTCCACCATTTTGAAAACTGTGTGCGCCTTTAATCCATTGTAGCAACTGGGGAATTACATTTAGGTTTACAATAGGGGTAATACCGTCGGGCATTTCTCTTGTAATATCTAACATGCCGTAGTAAACACCTTGTAGTTTGGGTTTTCGGTCTACTACATCGTTAAGGTACATGAGGGCAGTCATGCTAAACATAGATAGCGAACGGAAACCGTGTGTAATATCGAGGTGCAGTTTATCACGGTGCGTTAGGGAGGTAAATAATTGGCTAATACGCTCAAAATTTTGCCACAGTTCGGCATCGTTTAATCCGTAGGCAATAGGGCAAATTTTGGAGCCGTTGCCTAGTAGTGCTTCCAGTTTTTTAAAGGGCTTGTTGTCGATAGCGGTTTGGTGATTAGCAGATTTGCTTAGTGTTATAAGCGTTTGATAATAGTCCTCATCAAAGGCTACTTTTTTAGCTTCCGCAAAATAACGGTACACTTCCTCCCACATCGAAGCCATAGTGCCGATGATGTAGAAGCGTTCAATTCCAAAATGTTGGTCGAGTGCCGAGGCAATAAAGGAGGATTCGTATTGTTGCTCATCAATACTATAAGTAGCAGTACGGTATTTACGGGTGTTGCTGGTGTTTTCTCTGTCGAGTGGCCCTTTTCCTAAAAAGGTAATCAGTGTATTTGGCATAGCTAGTGGCGTTTGTTTATACTATTGGTTGTTATAAAGTTTTAGCGGTTAAATATATGATTATTTTCTGCTAAAGAAAAAAATAAAAGGCAATAA
>JAHDBT010000002.1:48770-51944 GCA_020630215.1 Bacteroidota bacterium | reverse complement strand
CACAAAACCTCTACGTACAAATTGTCGGATTTATTTTTTAAACGTTACTAAAGCGATTTGTTTTTAATTTATTACGAAGCCCCTATTTTGTTAGAAAAAACAAAATAGGGGCTTTTTTGTTGCCAATAAAAAGCCGCAGCCATGAACAATAGGTTCATAAGCTGCGGATAGAACTGGGTTGAGTGGTGTGAAATGTTGAGTTTATAAAGAGAGAAATTGAAGGAAAGTCAGTTTTTGTTTTGGATTGCCTGTTGGTTGCCCTTTAATACAACTAAATCATAAAAGTGACCAGTAGCAAGCATTTTTTATGCACTATCAAGCATTTTTATTCGTTCGGGTTAATAACTTCACTAACTTTTATTACTCGTTTACGTACATTTAAAGATAACCTTATTCTCATCACTACTAATACGCTATATATGAATGTCCAAAAATTAGTTACACTTGCAAATTTCCTCCTAGTACTATGCTACGGGTTAATGCTACAATCAATACAAGCAGCACCAAGCACTACCGACAAGCGCATTAAAATAGACCAATTTGGCTATGTGCCTGCTGCCAATAAAGTAGCCGTAATTAGCAGCCCAATAGTAGGTTTTAATGCAGGCAATACCCTCGCACCTGCTAGTACTTACGAAGTGCGCTCGTGGGAAGATGACAGCGTAGTTTTTAGTGATGCTATTACTGCATGGAATGGCGGTGCGCTACACGAACAGTCGGGCGACGAAGTCTGGTGGTTCGATTTTTCGAGTGTGACCACCCCTGGCAATTATTACATTTACGACCCTGTAAACGACATCGGTTCTTACCAGTTTAGTATTGCCGAGGATGTTTACTTACCCGTAATGCACGCCGCTATGCGTAGCTATTATTACCAGCGTTGTAATTTTGTAAAAGAAGCACCCTATGCCGAAACAGGCTGGGAAGATGCTGCCAGTTTTTTAGGTGCAGAACAAGACAGCGATTGCCGTTTGGTAAGCGATACGAGTCCTAGTACGAGCCAAGATTTAACCGGTGGTTGGTTTGATGCAGGCGACTACAATAAGTACATCAATTTTGCGGATGGGGTAATTCATGATTTACTAGCCGCCTACGAACAAAATCCGAACGTTTGGGGCGACGATTACAACATCCCCGAATCGGGAAATGATGTGCCAGATATACTGGATGAGGTGAAATACGAACTTGATTGGTTTTTAAAAATGCAGCAGCCTGATGGTGGCGTTTTACATAAAATATCGGTTACCACTTTTAATGCCACTAGTCCACCCAGCTCCGATACAGGGGCTAGACGTTACGCGCCTGTTTCGTCTTCGGCAACCATTTCGGCATGTGGCGCATTTGCCCATGCAGCACTAGTGTACCAAGCCTCCGATTCGCCTTATCTGCAAGCCTACGGTGCTACCCTCGAAGCAGCAGCTATTGCCGCTTGGACATGGACACAAAACAATCCCAGTTTTTTTTATTACAATAATGCAGGCTTTGTAAACGCTAATGCTTCGGAAGATGAAAACTATAATCAGCCTGCTAATTTAGCGAGTGCTGCTGTATATTTATTTGCTCTAACAGGTAATACCGACTATCAAGACCATTTCGATAATTTTTGGCCTGACATGCACCTCAATCAATGGTATTTTGCTTATCCGTTTGAGGATGAATACCAAGATGCTGCCTTGTATTATACCACTATACAAGGCGCAACAGCTAGTATCGCAAGTGAGATTATTAGTCGATACAGCGGTTCTATTAGCAATGATTATTTGCCTACAATTAATGATGGTGCTTACCGAGCTTTACTAGGAGACAATAATTATGTTTGGGGAAGCAATGGCATAAAATGTGTAAAAGGATTGCTGTTTAACAATATGATTTATTATGGATTAGATGTGGCTAATAATTCAACTTATCGGTCGGTAGCAGCAGGGTATATGCATTATGTACATGGCATAAATCCTTTGGCGATGACTTACTTGTCTAACATGAACAATTATGGGGCAGAAAATTCGGTCACGCAATTTTACCATGCTTGGTTTTTCGATGGACATCCACTTTGGGACCAGGTAGGTGTGTCTACCTATGGACCTGCACCTGGGTTTTTAACAGGCGGACCTAATCCAAGTTTTGCTCCCGACCCATCGTATGGCGGCATTATTGAGCCACCACAAAATCAACCAATCCAAAAATCCTACTACGATTGGAATGCCACCTATCCCGAAAACTCTTGGGAGATTACGGAGAACTCTATTACCTACCAAAGTCCGTATATAAAATTGCTATCTAATTATCTTCCTCCAGTTCAACAAACAAAAGTGCAACTAAAGGTACTACTAGAAGGGGCTTATGATACAAGTACCAGTTTAATGACGACCAATTTAAGTGACGACAGTTTACTTCCCTTAAAACAACCTTTTAACCGTGCGCCGTGGAATTATGCAGGCAAGGAAAACACCCTAGCCATTCCTAGTAATGTTGTTGATTGGATTTTGGTAGAAGCTAGAGATGCCACAGATAACACAATTATCCTAGAAGAACGTGCCGCCTTTATGCTAGCAGATGGTACCGTTGCAGATATGAATGGACAAGTAGGCATCAACTTTTATGAATTAACGGATGGTATGGATTATTATATTTCTATCAAACATCGAAATCATTTAGCGGTGATGAGTGCAAATAGTATTACGCTTCCTAATTCGATTACTTATGCTTTTGATAATCCTAGTAAAGTGCTAGGAGGAAGTGAACAATTAAAAGAAGTGGCAACTGGCACTTACGCATTGGCGGTAGGCGATTTTAATAGCGATGGAATTATTTCGGTTGCTGATTTTAACCAATACACCACCCAAATTTCGCTCATAAATGTATATGCCGATGAAGATGCTAATTTAGATGATGCAGTAACAGTTGCCGATTTTAACCTGTATAAAGTTAATGCTAGTTTAATTGGTGTGGCGCAGATTCGGTATTAGTGAGGGATTTTTGATTCTTGATTTTTGAAATGTGATTTTTGATTTTTTTTCTGCTGACGTTAGCAACCAAAAAATCCAAACATCTGGACTATCCAAATTCAGACATTTTTATTTTATTTAAAATTGGGTCATTGATTATTATTTGAAAATTGTGATTTGATAATTGGGTATTTTGAATTTTGATTATTATTTTAAAATTGGGATTTGA
>JAHDBT010000002.1:25505-48670 GCA_020630215.1 Bacteroidota bacterium | reverse complement strand
GATTTGATAATTGGGTATTTTGAATTTTGATTATTATTTTAAAATTGGGATTTGAATAATTGTTCCTTAAAATTAAAGTCGTAAATTAGCTGTTGGATTACTTAAATTACCCATTTTGAAAAAACATTCAACTAGCTGGTCACCTTTTTATAAACCACGTATTAAATGGCAACAACAACTTCATACACTAACACCGCAGCACTTATTGAAGGCGTAAAACAGGGTAAAACCGATGCACTCAATCAGGTGTATAAACAACACTATGGGATGATATTGACCCTCGTGCAACGATACAGTACGAATGATGATGACTTTAAAGACATTATGCAGGAAACCGTTGTTGCGCTATACCAAAATGTACTTTCTGGACGCTACAGCCCCGACGCAAAGCTGAGTACTTATTTATATCGCATTGCTAGAAATCAGTGCGAAAAAAAATTAAGCCGCAAAGGACATCGAGAATTACCGCAAAAAGAGGAGGCCGATAACAGCAACGATTCGGTAGTATACAAGCAACGACAGGATAGGGTAAAAGCTTACTTGTTAAACGACTTAAAGGCGGATTGCCGAGAGTTATTAGTCATGTTTTACTATCAAAAAATGTCGCTCACTGAAATTGCCAACGAAATGGATTTTACTGTTGATTATGCCAAAAATAAGAAACGTAGGTGTATGGGTTATTTTAGAACCATCGTAAAAAAAGGAGAAGAAAATCATGCTTAATAAGGAACAACAATTAACCTTAATGGAGAAACACTTTACTGGTATGCTTAATACGGAAGAACAAGCAGCCTTTGAAAATTTACTCCAAAACAATACCGACTTTGCGGCAATGGTATCGCAAGAAGAAACAATGGTGACTGCTATTAACGATTGGGGAAAAACCCAATTACTAGCTCGTTTAGATGTAATTCATGAAGAAGTAAGCAAAGAATTTGCCGATAATCCCGAATGGTTATTAGAAGAAAACGAAGCAAGCACCTATAGCCTAAACCAACTGCTAGAAATGTTTAAAGAACCCGAACTTGTAGAAGTGCTGCGTTCTGGAGCTGCTGCCGATGACGAGGACGAGGATCGTACACCTATCCTTTTAAAAAGCCCCGAAGACAAAGTGAATTTAGAAGACCAACTGGATTTTGAATTTACCGAAGCCATTGATTGCGATTTAAAACTCACAATTACCAACTACCAAAAAAAGGTGATTTACGAAATGGAAATCCCTGCCAATACCTTAGCATTTAATGTAGAAGCTTCTGCCATCGAAAACCTATTACCTGGCCGCTACGAATGGACAATTGAAGCCGAAGGATGGAGAAATGCTCGCAAATTTAAAGCCGCTACCGCTAGTTTTTACTATCGCAACGATTTGAATCCTTATAGTTAAATGCTTGAACGGTTTAATTGTTTTTCTTGCTGGCGCAAGGTGTTGAATTGCTCAATGGTTTTGAATCTAATACAAAATGCAGAAATTATATAAGCTTGTGCCATTTTCTGCTAGAAAAAAAAGAATTTATTACCATGGTAGCACCACAAAAGCATTAAATTCCACCAACTACGTATGTTTTAAAGCCAGTACTACTAATCCAACAACATTTTTTACTTCAAGTTTTTGCATAATGCGCTTGCGATGTGTTTTTACGGTATGCTCACTAATATAAAGTGCTTTTGCAATTTCGCTATTGGTATTTTCTTGTAGGATGAGGCTAATAATATCTTGTTCTCGTTTGGTGAGATAATCGAGGGCGTAATGCGATTTTTTCTTTTGGGTTTGTGCGGCAAATCCGTTCATAATCGTATCGGTAACGGCCGAGCTGTAAAAGGTTTTTCCGTTGTAAACACTCCTAACGGCTTGTAGCAATTCTCTTCGTCCAGTTTCCTTTAAAATATATCCCGAAGCTCCTACCTCTAAGGCTTTTTGTATGAGCAAGGTTTGGTTGTACATGCTAACCACAATAACCGCTGTGTTCGGGTATTTCTCCTTAATAATTTGGGTCAATTCAATACCACTCATTTCGGGCATTTCAATATCGGTCAATACAATATCTATCGTTGTTTGTGCTAAAACTTCTAGTGCGTCATGCGGATTGTAAACGCCTTTAATCACTTTAATATCTTGTTCTTCGTTTAAAATAGCCATCACGCCATCTACAAACATTTGGTGGTTATCTACTACTAATACATTAATGGGGGAGGTAATGCTCATTTGGTTTGGAGGTTTTGTTAGTTTAGGGAATGGGATGCTTAAAATACAATAGTTATTAGGCGGTAAAGGCATGGTTATTTATCAATTACCTTGGGCACTAAAATAAAATTTTCATCTTTTTTAGGGGCATTTTTTAAAGCTTCGGTTTTGCTAATTAGGCGTTTCACTTCATCGGCTCTAAAAACATTATGTTCTTCATTCATATACACTAATGGTTGTACTTCATCCGTGTCGAGTTCGCTAATTTGTTCAAAAAAGCCCAAAATTTTTTCTAAGTCTGCTTTTATTTCGGTACTAGCAGCTTCGTCAAACTGTAATTTAGATAAAGTAGCTAGTCGGCTTACCAAATCATCGTCAATTGTTATCATGGTAAATTGTTTTTCTTTTTTAGCATAAAATAATATACACAGAAAAGCAAAGGTAAAAATATTGCAAAGGAATAACAATTCTAAACCTACTCTATTTGCATAAACACTAACAAATTACTTAATCCATCAACAAAATCAATAATCCTTAAAAATTAGTTTGATAAGGACTTATTGTTGTGTGCTTTTTTTATATTTTTGCAGCATGGAAACAGTAGTAAGTGGCGCACGACCAACAGGAGGTCTGCAAATTGGTAATTATTTTGGTGCAATTCGCAATTTTGTGCAAATGCAGGAGGAATTTGATAAGTGCTATTTTTTTGTAGCAGATTATCATTCGCTCACAACGCATCCCGAAGCAAAGGAGTTGAATTACCACGTAAAAGAATTACTAGCAACCTATTTGGCTTGTGGGCTAGACCCCGAAAAGGCAACGATATACATACAAAGTCATTTGCCGCAAATTCCCGAATTGTACCTGCTATTTAACATGTTTGCTTACAAAGGCGAGCTAGAAAAAGTTCCAACTTTTAAAGAAAAAGTACGCAGCCAAACAGAGTCGGGTAAAAGTGTAAACGCAGGTTTGCTAACTTATCCAGTTTTAATGAGTGTAGACATCCTAATTCATCGAGCATTAAAAGTGCCTGTTGGAAAAGATCAGCTTGCACATATTGAAATGGCGAGAGATTATGCAAAGCGATTTAATTATATGACCAAAAGTGAGTATTTTCCCGAACCCGTAGGTTTTAGCTATACTAAGGAACTTATAAAAGTACCTGCTTTGGATGGTTCTGGAAAAATGTCAAAATCGGCAGCTAATCCAAACAGTGCTATTTTCTTAATGGATGAGGACAAGGTGCTTCGTAAAAAAATTATGCGGGCAACAACTGATAGCGGCCCAACCGAAGAAAATCAAGCAAAACCAGAGGTTATCGAAAATTTATTTGATTTGATGCGCCTAGTAAGTACGGAAGATGTTGTTTGCCATTATGAATCCGCTTATAACGATTGCAGCATTCGCTATGGCGATATGAAAAAACAATTGGCAGAGGATATGGCGCAGTTGGTAAACCCAATTAGAGAACGCATTAAAGATTTAATAAAAGACGAAACCTATTTGGCCAAAGTAGTAAAGGACGGAGGCGAACAAGCCAGAGAAAGTGCTGCCAAAACCCTAAAAGGAGCCAAAGAATTAATGGGCATGAATTACTTTGGTTAAAAAAAATCGTCAGCCTATAAAACTGACTGCTGACAGTAAGCGCAGCGAATGTTCTGACTATTGAAAAAAAAATCATCAGCATATAAACTGACTGCTGACAATGAGCGTCAGCGAATGTTCTGACTACTGACTGCTAAAAAAAAAAACTTCAAAAAACATTTCAATTCCGTGGAAAATAACAGCAAATTAACCAGCGTTAAGCACATCGCCATTGCAGGAAACATTGGTGCAGGTAAAACAACTCTAGCAAATCGCCTAGGCGAACACTTTGACTGGAAAGTGATGTATGAGGATGTCGATCACAATCCTTATTTGCAAGACTTTTACGAAAATATGCCTCGATGGTCTTTTAACTTACAGGTATATTTTTTAAACAGTCGCTTTAACCAGGTCAAGCAAATACAAGAGGGAGATGTTACGGTAATACAAGACCGTACCATCTACGAAGATGCCAATATTTTTGCTCCCAACCTCTATGAAATGGGATTGATGTCGGAGCGAGATTTTCAAAATTATGTAAACCTCTTTAAAACGGTTAGCTCCTTTTTTAAACCGCCCGATTTGCTTATCTACCTGCAAGGTACGATTGATACCCTCGTAACACAAATAAAAAAACGTGGACGAGAATACGAAGAAAATATTAGAGTAGATTACCTCGCACGACTCAATAATTATTACGAAAATTGGATTGGTAATTATAATACGGGTAACCTCCTAATTGTAAATGTTGATACTATTAATTTTGCCGATAATCCAGCACATTTACAAGCCGTTATACAACAAGTAGAGGAACGTATAAGCGAGATTGAACAAGACATTGTTAAGCCTCATTTGTAAATTTTTCTTGCCATGAACTTACAACAACATACCAATATTCTCCTAGAAGGGAAACACGAAAAACCTGTTTTAGTAGATGTATATTACCCTGCTAATCAGCAAGCTAAAGCCATTGTGGTTTTTGCACATGGCTTTAAAGGTTTTAAAGATTGGGGCGCATGGCACCTAGTAGCGCAGCACTTTGCAGCCGCTAATATGGTGTTTGTAAAATTTAATTTTTCGCACAATGGCACTACGCCCAATGCGCCTTTAGATTTTGGCGATTTGGAAGCTTTTGGAAACAATAATTTTAGTATTGAGCTGGATGATTTAGACGTGGTAATAGATTGGATTACCAGCGGAGCAGCGCAAAAATACATCCCTGCCGAAGAATTAAATACCGAACAAATTCACTTAATAGGACACAGTAGAGGAGGAGGTATTGCCATTCTTAAAGCACACCAAGATGCTAGGATAAAAAGCTTAATTACTTGGGCGGCGGTTAACCAATTTGGACGACATTGGGCAGGGGCAGTAGTAGAAGAATGGAAAAAAACAGGCGTACAATACATTAGGAATGGACGCACCAAACAGCAAATGCCTTTGTACTGGCAATTGTGCGAAAACTTTTTAGCCAACAAAGAAAAATTAGATATTCCTGCCGCAGTACGGAACTTTACCAAGCCATTTTTGATTATACATGGGACGAACGATCCTGCCGTACCCCACAAAATGGCAACCGATATGCACGAATGGAATGACAATACTCAATTGGTGAGCATCGAAAACGGCAATCATGTTTTTGGAATGCGCCATCCTTATGAGGAGGCAACATTACCAGCCGATGCACAGGAGGTAGCAGCAGCAAGTGTTCGTTTTATTAGTAAACAAGTACAATCGTAGAAAGTAGAACTGTATAAGGTAGAAAGACTTATATCATACCTTTAGAAAAGGGTACCTTCTACATTTTGCATTTTATAAAAACGTTGCAGTATAAAGTACCGCAATAATTAAATAACAAGTCATGAGTACAGGAACTCCAAGAGCCATAGTAGTGGTAGCGTCTAATAAAAAGGCCGACTATCAGTACAGTATGGTTACGAAGTACAAGGCGGGCATTCAGCTAGTAGGTACGGAGGTGAAATCTATACGTGCAGGCAGGATAAGTTTGAGCGATGCTTACTGTGTTTTTATACATGGCGAGTTATGGGTACGTAATATACATATTGCCGAATACCAACAAGGAGGCATTAGCAATCACCAACCTAAAAGAGCCAGAAAATTATTGCTCAATAAGCGAGAATTACGTAAGCTAGAAAGCCGCATTAAAGAGCGTGGCTTAACCATTATTCCTACAGAAGTGTTTTTTAATGAGCGCAATTTGGTGAAAATCGAAATTGGCCTTGCCAAAGGTCGCAAAACATTTGATAAGAGCCACCGTATTAAAGAAAAAGATATGAAAAGGGATATGGCACGGTCGTTAAGAGATAAATATTAGGCGATTAATCGCCAAATGGCTGCGCTATTTGAAATTGGTAATTAATTTTTTGCGTATATCCTCAAGATAAGGGCACTAAAATCATGGAAAAAAGACGTACTAGACCTTTAGCGTTGTGTTTATTTCGGAATAATGACTGTATTTTGGTAAATAGAGATATTGATCCACACAGTAAAGAGCATTACTACCGACCATTAGGCGGAGGAATAGAATTTCAGGAACTAGGAAAAGATGCAATTTTTCGGGAAATTAAAGAAGAACTCGCACAGGAAATAACCGCTATAAAATTAGTGGGCGTACTAGAAAATATCTTCACCTTCAACAACCAGCCTCACCACGAAATAGTAATGGTATACGATGCCCAATTTATTGATAAAAGCCTATATCAAAAAACAGCATTAATAGGAGCCGAAAGTAATGGACATCCTATTAATGCCGTTTGGAAACCCCTCAACGATTTTGGTAAACAAGGAAAAGGAGAAATCTTATATCCTGATGGTTTGTTGGACATGTTGTTAAAATAACCTTTTTACTCCGCTAACTTCACCACCTGGTGTACATTACTAGTGACTCAAAACCTAAGTTCTTGATGACCCAAGCCTTGTCTTTTTTTCCTGCTACTGCGTTATTGCTCCCTCACGTAGCTACGGCTATGCTCCCTCGCAATGCCTTGTAGCAGAAAAAAAATACGGCGATTTAATCATCAGAAACTTAAGTTTTGAGCCACTAGCCTCATTGGTGTGTACCGATACAAAATAAATTCCAGCCATAAAATTGTCCAAGTCTATGTCCATGTCATTAGCAAAAAAAAAGCCACCTTTTTAGTACTACTAAAAAGATAGCTCTATTTCACGACTTTAGGAAATCAGGGTTGTGTAAACAAGTTAATTATTTTGTTTTTTTATGCTCTTGGACATCTCCATTGTCTAGTAGCATTTTAATGGCAGTAGGTTGTTTATTGTCCAGTACCATCTTTATTCTAAAGTAAGGATGTCCAACCACGCTAAATAAGTCTTTTTCCATTGCTTTTAATTCAGCTGCTGGTCGTCCTTCCTTTTCATAAAACAGTTTTCCGTCTTTAAATTTTAGATGTCTAACACCAAAACTACCAGCATAGGTTTGCAACGTTTTTGCATCTAAAGTAACTGGTTTTTGTTGTGCTTTTATATCCATAAGCTGCCAATTGTAGCGGCTTTTTAATTGCGGATTACTAGTTGTGTTTGCTAGGTTTTCTAGTATTTTAATATGTGCTGTTGCTAGGGCATCCGCTTGTTTGACTTGGACATGGGGTTGGACACCAGTGCCTTCCCAATTTTTATTGCTAATGGGGTTAATAGCTTTACCCGAAGGTACAAAGATAGCAAATTGTTCGTTAGCAATCTCTACCCCACCAGGATGTGCGCCGCCGCCAGTTGTTTCCCCTATAAGTGTTGCTCGTTTAAGTTGTTGTAAATTATAACTAAATTCTTCGGCTGCCGAAAAGGTACGGTTGCTAGTGAGTACATACACGGGTACATCGGGGCGACGCTTGCCAGGCACATAGGGGAGTGTCCAGGTTTGGGTAGTACTGCCTGTTGGTCGCCAATAAAAATTGTTGAGGTGTACAGGTTCTGCATTGTACAAATAGCTGGTTAGCAACTGTATCATCGTAGGGCTACCGCCACCATTGCTGCGAAGGTCGATAATTAATGCCTCGGTATTGCCTAAAAAGTTCATGGCAGCAGCAGCGGTTTCGCCTGCAAATTCGGTTTCCTCGAAGGAGGTTAAATTTAAATACCCAATATTGCCCTCCAGTATTTTCACTTCCTTAAAACCAAAATTTTGTTGTCGGTACATTTCCACTTCTTGCTGTTTTAAAGCAATGCTATCGGCAGGACTCACAGCTTGTTTTCTTTCCTTTATTTCGTTGGGGGCAAACATCACCCTAATGTGTTTATCTTGGCTAACAGATTGTAAGTCGGCAGTCAACGTTTCCGAAAATTCCCTTGGGTTTTTAATGCTTTTATAAGCCCCTTGTTTAGATTTATCGCTAATATGCTGTCCCATTTTTTTGGCTACTTCGGGAAAAACATATTGCTTGTTAAGCAACTTGCTAATGGCTTCTACGGCCGCTTGTTTTTCTTTTTTAGAAATAGATGGAGGCGAACCTTGTGGTGCTTGTGCCATTGAATAAACAGGTTGTAAGTATAAGCTTACGATAAGCAAGTAAATACTTAATTTTAATATCGTTATGTTTTTGGTGTTGATAATCATGATTTTATGGTTTTAAATGGTGTTTTTTGGTCAATACAGATTGATTTAGGTTTTAGGGCAATTGCTTATTATTTTATCCAATGTGTTTTGTAATTGTTGTATTTCTTCTATTGTAATTCCTGCTAGTGCAACCGTTCGGTATTTGGCTACAATGGGGGTTAGTTGGTGAATCATTTTTTCTCCTGCTGGGGTTACCACCAAATTAAAACGCCTTCTATCGCTTTCGTGAATAGAGCGTTCTAGGAATTTTTTCTTCACCAATAATTCTACTATCCTAGTAACCGAAGCATAATCCTTAAACACAATTATACCAATTTCCTTTTGAGTAATAGATGGGTTTTCGTGCAAGGTTTTTAGGGTCAACCATTGGTCAACCGTAACATCTTTATACACCGCCTTAATGTTTCGTTGGGCAAATTGACGATACACTTTAATGGCTTTTTCGATGCGGTAAAATACCGTTGTACTAACATTTTGTAACTGCATAATTAATTATTTGACACAAATATAGTTGATATGTCAATTAAATGCAAGAAAAAATAAAAAACCTTGCTGTTTTTTAACAATTTTTAGTTGTTTAGAGCCAAATTTACTAGCAACAATGCCTTACATAAAAGTACCTGATGCCCATTCTGCCCAAACACCTACAAGCTTTTTTTTGCTTGCAATTTCCTTTCCCCCTATAATAGACTTAACTTTACCCTTTCAAATAGACACTAACCATGATGACTTTTAACGATTTAAACCTAAACAATCCTTTACGTAATGCTTTAGCCGATTTAGGTTACGAGCATCCTACCACCATTCAGCATAAAGCGTTTAGCATAGCTATGTCGGGCAGAGATGTAGTAGGAATTGCTCAAACGGGTACGGGAAAAACCTTTGCTTATTTATTGCCTTGCTTGCGTTTATGGAAATTTTCTAAGCAAAAAAATCCACAAACATTAATTGTAGTGCCTACCCGTGAGTTGGTGGCACAGGTTGTTGTAGAAGCGGAAAAGCTCACCAAATACATGAATGCCGCAGTAGTAGGGGCTTATGGAGGAACCAATATAAAAACCCAAATAGCAGCCATACACGAGGGCGCAGATATACTAGTAGCAACGCCAGGACGATTGCTAGATTTGGCTTTAACAGGCGTACTAAAATTAAAGGGAATAAAGCACCTAATTATTGATGAGGTAGATGAAATGCTAGATTTAGGTTTTAGACCACAACTCATTAGGGTGTTGGATTTACTGCCCGAAAAACGCCAAAACCTACTCTTCTCCGCTACTATTACCAATGAGGTAGAACAGCTAATGGACGACTTTTTTAATTTCCCTGAAAAAATAGAAGCTGCACCAACAGGTACGCCGCTAGAAAATATTGAGCAGCAAGTTTATGAGATACCTAATTTTTATACCAAGGTTAATTTGCTAAATCATTTACTAAGCAGCGATGAAACCATGAATAAAGTTTTGGTGTTTACCGCCTCTAAAAGATTGGCCAATCAGTTATACGAAGAAATAGAAGAAAAATATTTGGAGCAGATAGGAGTCATTCACTCTAACAAGGCGCAAAACAATCGTTTTAATACCGTAAATAGTTTTAAGGATGGCACCTACCGCTTAATTATTGCCACCGATATTATTGCTAGGGGACTAGATGTTTCGGAGGTGAGCCACGTTATTAATTTTGACATACCTGCCGTAGCAGAAAACTACATGCACCGTATTGGTAGAACTGGGCGGGCAGATAAAAAAGGAATTGCGATTAGCTTTGTACGGGAACAAGAAAAAGAATTGCAACACAGTATTGAAACGTTGATGAAGTTTGAAATTCCGAAAAAAGAAATACCCGAAGCAGTAGAAATTTCGGATATACTAACGGAGGATGAAAAGCCTAAAATTAATATGAAAACCATTCAGCTACAAACGGATGTTGATGTAGAAAGGGGATCTGCGTTTCAAGAGAAGAAAGCGAAAAATAAAAAAGTAAACAACAAAATACGTTATGCTGATTTGATGAAAGCCAAATACAAAAAACCTAAATCGAGAGGAAAAAAAGTGAGAAGTAAAAAAAGAAAACGTTAAGGAAATGGTTTTACAGCGTTTTGTTTTAAGTGCCCCATCCTTATACCATAAGCGAAGCGTACCTTCTACTTTCTACAATCAATTACTATGTCAAAACTTAACAATTTTAGCCTATTATTAGTGTTTTTTTTTTTCATCCCCAATATCCCATCAATGGCACAAGCAGACACCGAATTAATTAAAAACCATTTAACTGCTATTACCAAACACGAAAACGGTTACCGCAATTATCGAAACCTAAAAGTGTTAAATAAAGTGGCGGATTATATCTTCCAAGAATTTCAGCAGTATGCAGATAGTGTTTATTTCCAAGAATTTGTAGCCGATGGGCAAACCTACAAAAATGTAGTAGGCGTATTTAACAATCACCTCCCCAAAACCATTGTAGTAGGCGCGCATTACGATGTATGCGACAATCAGGAAGGAGCCGACGATAATGCAAGTGGCGTAGTAGGTGTGCTAGAATTAGCCCGAATGTTGTGCAGCGAAAACCAGCAAAAAAAATTAAAACACCGCATAGAAATAGTTGCCTACACCCTAGAAGAACCGCCTTATTATGGTACGGAATTGATGGGCAGTTTTGTACATGCTAAATCGCTAAAAGATAAAAAGGTGAATGTGTATGGAATGGTGTGTTTAGAAATGATAGGTTATTTTGACGACCGCCCAAACTCACAAGCATATCCGATAGGGATGATGTCGTGGTTTTATGGAAATAAAGGCGATTTTATTGGTTTGGTAAACCACTTTAACAAAGGCACATTTGCTAAAAATTTTACCGCCCAATTTATAAAAAAACAAAAAATAAAAACCAAAAAAATTACCGCCCCCAAAGCCCTACAAGGCATCGACTTTTCCGACCATCGCAACTATTGGCACTTTGGCTACTCTGCCCTTATGATTACGGATACCGCCTTTTACCGCAACAAAAATTACCACCAAAAAACCGACACCATGGAAACACTAGATATTCCTAAAATGGCAAAAGTGATTGATACGGTTTTTGAAGCACTAGTAAAAATGTAAGTAAATTCTATTACTTATTTTTTGATGATGCGGCGAATAATTGATTTTTTTCTTTTAATGAAAACATAACAATATGAGTGCAGAAACCCCTAATCCTAAAAACGGTAAAACCTTTTCGCAATGGCTAGAAGGATTGCAGCAAGAAAGCTGGCAGTTAGAATTAATTATTACTAGTATTTTGTTATTAGTATTAAGTAATTATGACCAAGTAATTACTGAGTGGGCAAATAGAGGAGCCATAGAAGAAGGTTGGGGAATGTTTTTGGTATTACTAGAACCCATTTTATTATTTTTTAAATCTAATTTAATCGTTCACATCTTATTAAGGGGCTTATGGATTGGGTGTTTAGGACTGCGGTATTTATCTAAGGAAACAGATTTTGAACAACTTAATTATAGCGCATTATTTACTAACTTTTTAAAAAAACGAGTTATTTCTTTTGATGCATTTATTCAAAAATTAGAGGATATTTCGAGCATCATTTTTAGTTTTACCTTCTTAATTGTTTTCCATTTTTTATCTGCTATCACCATTCTTTTTATGGTTGTACTTTTAACCAGTTTTTTTAGGTATTTTTTTGATGCAGGTTATTCAAAGATTATTGGGCAAGTCCTATTTTCTGTTTTCGCAGTCTCCGTAATCATTAATTTTTTAGATTTTATTTTAGTAGGATTTTTCAAAAAGAATAAATGGTTGTCTTATCTTTTTTATCCCTTTTTTCGGATTTACAATTTATTTACCTTTTCTTTTTTGTACCGCCCCTTACACTATAATTTCTTAAATAGCTCCCTAGGAAAACGCTATATGTTTTTGATGGTGCCTTACATCTTTTTTTTGCTTTTAATTTCAGAAGGTTTTGCCATAGGCAGCCATCCTTTTTTACCCAGTAAAATAGATAATAGAAATTGGATACTCGAACCTTATTACGACGATTTAAGAAACGACGATGTGATAAAGATTGCCAGCATTCCTAGTATTAATATTACCCAAAATCATTTAAAATTATTTTTGCGCTACCATGATAAAGCTGCTACCAATGCGGTTTTAACTCAAATTTGCCCCCATTTTTCGACTTATAAAAGAAACAGTATAAGACTGAATGCTTTTGGTAGTGCGGAAAGTGTTGAGGAAGTAGGTCGAGAAAAAATAGCGAGCAACCAACACAACAAACAAGCAGATGAAGCGATGAATTGTCTTGCTCAATTATTCGATATTCGCATTGATGATTTGGAATATCAGGACTTAGATTTCGTTTTATACCAACATCCTAACAGAGGAGAAAAAGGACTGCTGACCTATATTCCTTTAGATTCGTTGGCGTATGGGAAGCATCAATTAATTATTCAGTATAAAGAAGATTATGAAGCGGAAAACTTTGTTATTAGGAAGGTGGAAGTGCCGTTTTTTAAATTGTAGGGTTGAGCCTAGGCACTAATTTTTTTTTGCTCCCTAGATAATAAAATTGATAAGTAACCAATAATCGCTTATCTTTACTTGGAATCTAGATTTAAGATTAGTAGTTTAAAAAAACATACAATGGCTTATAGCGATTTTACAGCATTAGATTTAACAAGAAAATTCAACATTAAATTTCGAGCAGAAAACCTATTCCCAAATGTAGTAGCAAGTCCTCCTTCCCAATGGTTGATAGAAAGTTTAGAACATGGACAAAATGCAGGTTTTGGAAGCGAGAAGTCACGTTCGGAAAGATTGGTTTCTCCTATTTTGTTAGCGATAAGTTCTTTGTATCAACATAGCTTTTCTATTTATTCGGGCGTAAATTTAGATGCTGATGAAAGTTTGGGATTAAAAGGAGAATGTGATTTTATTTTTTCTTTTAGCAGAATACAAGACTTTGTAACGGCTCCCATTTTTTGTATTACCGAAGCCAAAAAACAAGATTTAGAAAAAGGCACTATACAAGCTGCAGCACAATTAATAGGAGCTAAAAAATTTAATGAATTAGAAAATAATCCCGTTACCGTTTTATATGGCGCATCTACTACTGGAATTGAATGGCGTTTTTTGCGCTATGAAAAGGAAGAAATAGTTATTGATGATAAAAGATATTTAATTAGTGATTTACCTAACCTACTAGGCGTTTTTAAAAGCATTATTGATACCACTAAAATAGGAATGCCGATGTAGTTATTGGCTTTCTTACCCCCCCCCATTACAAGTACCGTAGGTACAACCTGTTTATAGCCAACCAAATACCAAAGAGACGAACGCCGTAGGTGTGACCTGTTGCTTTAACGAAAAGGAAATAGAACAAAGGCATAACTGCAAAACCTAGGATTTATCGGTGTTCATTTTCTATAAACAGGTTGCTCCTATGGAGCTTTTTTAGACCTTCCTCTAATTTAGACTTCCTTTTAATATTTCCATTATTTTCTGTCTTTCTCTTTTTTAACGGGCTAAAGTCCGTTCTACATAAAAAAACGGACACTCTTCCGAAGAAGAATGCCCGCTGAAAGCTTTCTATTTTAGCAAATAAATTGCTAGTTTAATCTAATGCAAAAGCATTAATCCATTACTACAAAACGCTCACTAACCGATTGTGTTTCGGTAGCTACATTTATGATGTAGTAACCTTTTGGGTAATCTGCAACATCAAAACGTTTGTTGTACATGCCTGCGCCTACGGTTTCGGTAGTTTGCGTAATTTGACGACCCATCATATCGTAAACCGTTACTGTAACATCTTGTGATGCATCGTGTAAATCGGTACGCATGTTTAATACGCCATTGGTTGGGTTTGGAAATACTTCCAACGCTAATGCTGCTACCTCTAAAACGGCATTGCCACCATCACGCTGACCATTAATAATCGTAATTTCGTAATCTTCTACTTCTCCATAAGTAAAGGTATCACAAGCACCTTGCTGTGCAGCAGGAATGTTGTAGTACTTCATAGATACTCGCATACCCGTATTGCCATTTAATGCACCAGCAGGAATTGTAAAGTTAGCCGATACGGTTGTGTTGCCAGTATCTGCAATATCGAGTACTAGTTCACTGCTTTCGTAAGTACCGTTTTGGTTATAATCGATCCATACTCTCCAATCTTGATCGTAGTCATAGGTAGTACCTTCGGTAGCTGATACGGTGTATGGGTTGCCTGCACTTAAAGTAGTGGCAGAACCTGTATAATCACCATAGCCACCATCGTCGCCACTAGTATTGTTTAAGCTGCCTAGGCTTACATTGCTAATATGGAAATAGCTGCTATTTTCGCCTGCCGATGCACAGTAAGATGGTGCTGCACCACCGCCACCGCCGCCAGTACTAGCAGAAATGTTTACCGTATAATCTTCTACTTCACCATATGTAAAGCTATCACATGCGTCTTGTTGTGCCGCAGGGATGTTGTAGTATTTCATAGATACCCGCATACGAGTGTTTCCTATAGCTGCACTAGCAGGAACCGTGAAACTTGCACTTACGGTTGTGTTACCAGTATCTGCTAAATCTAATACCAATTCACCACTTTCAAAAGTACCGCTTTGGTCAAAATCAACCCACACTCTCCAATCTTGATTGTAGTTGCCAGTTGCTGTTTCGGTAGCCGATACCGTATAAGTGCTTCCTTGCGATAAGTTAGCGGTTTGACCTGTATAGTCGCCATAGCCACCATCATCGCCACTAGTATTATTTACACCACCTAAGCTTACATTACTAATATGGAAGTAGCTGGTATTTTCGCCTGCCGATGCACAGTAAGCACCAGTATTACCACCACCTGTACCGCCGCCACTTGCTGCGCTAACGTTAATGGTATAATCTTCTACTTCGCCATAAGTAAAGCTATCACACGCGCCTTGTTGTGCGGCAGGAATGTTGTAGTATTTCATAGATACCCGCATACGAGTCGTGCCTACAGGTGCATTAGCAGAAACCGTTATATTAGCTGTTACAGTTGTATTGCCAGTATCAGCAATATCCAATACCAATTCACTACTTTCAAAAGTATTATTTTGGTTGTAGTCAATCCATACTCTCCAATCTTGGTTGTAGTTAGCAGTCGAGCCTTCGGTAGCAGATAAAGTATAAGTCGCACCTTGTTCTACATTCGCTGTTTGCCCAGTATAATCTGCATAACCACCATCATCACCACTTGTATAGTTCATATCGCCAACGCTTACGTTACTAATATGGAAGTAGCTACTATTTTCTGCTGCCGATGCACAGTAAGAACTGCCGCCGCCAGTAGAGCAGCCTGTAGTAGTAAAGGTTGCGGCGCTGCTGTAACCACTGTTGCTGCTAGAGCAAATACTACTTACTCTAAACTCGTAAGAAGTACAACTTGCTAAACCACTAATAGATTTACTAGTGCCGTTAGATGTGGTTTTGTTCCAAGTACTTGTACCAGATTCTCTGTATTCTATATCGTAGCTGTTTGCACCACTTGCTGCTGCCCAAGTTAAGGTTGCACCTGAGCCAGTTACACCACTTGTTGCTAAACCACTAGGAACATTACAAGGGGTTGCTGTTACAGTTATAATATTTACTGTATAATCTTCTACCTCTCCATAATCAAACGCTTCACAATCGGTTTGTGCGCCATTGTATTTCATAGATACCCGCATACGAGTACTACCTGTAGCTGCGCCACTAGGAATGGCAACTGTGCCAGACTGTGCCGCATTTGAAACCGCACCTGCATCGTATACTAACTCGCCAGAATCAGAAAAATCATTATCGCCGTTAAAATCAATCCATACCTTCCAGTATTCGTTATAAGCCGAACCTGCAAAACCTGGGGTTAAAGTAATCGCATTGCTACTACCTTGTTCTAAGTCGGTAGATTGTGCGGTATAGTCACCATAGCCACCATCTGCACCTGTACTGTTACTAATAGAACCAATGGCTACGCCTGCAATCCACTCATCAGCAACGCTGTTACCTTGCGATGCACAGTAACCACCTGTAGAACAACCAGTAGTTGTAAAAGTTGCTACGCTACTGTAACCGCTATTGCCATTAGAACAAACACTGCGTACTCTAAAATCGTAACCCGTACAAGCAGTTAAACCTGTTAAGGTTCTGCCAGTAGTGTTAGAACTAGTTGTTACCCAAGTAGAAGCGCCTGTAACACGGTATTGAACAGTATAGCCACTAGCACCTGTTGCAGAGGACCAACTTACTGCCGCACTTGTACCTGTAATGCTACCAGAAGCTAAACCACTAGGAACGTTACAAGGAGTACTAGCTGCTGTGATGTTTACGGTATAATCTTCTACCTCTCCATAGTCAAATGCTTCACACTCAGTTTGTGCGCCATTGTATTTCATAGATACCCGCATACGAGTACTACCTGTAGCTACACTACTAGGAATAGCAATAGTACCAGACTGTGCGGTACTTGCTACCGAACCTGCATCGTATACTAATTCACCAGAATCAGAAAAGTCGTTATCTGCGTTAAAATCTATCCATACTTTCCAGTATTCGTTGTAAGCAGAACCACCAAAACCTGGCGTTAAAGTAATCGCATTGCTACTACCTAAAGCTAAATCGGTAGATTGTGCAGTAAAATCGCCATAGCCACCATTTGCGCCAGTACTGTTATTAATTGTACCAATGGTTACATTAGCAATCCATTCGTCGGCAACGCTGTTACCCTGAGAAGCACAGTATCCTGTAGTTCCGCCACCGCCACCTGTAGAACCGCTACAAGCACCGCCAGTAATTAAGCTATTGCGGTATCCACCACTAGCTAAAACAGCACGCATACGAGCTTTTTGTCCTGCAGTAAATAAGTTCATGCAGGCATCGTCTGAGTAGTCCATATAGTTTTGAACCATATCGGTAGAGCTACAAGAAGTGTGCGTAGTAGCACATCCGTAGTTGGCGGCATCTGAGGTAGGAGTGTCGCTAACGAAATCATCAACACTACAGCCACCGTCGCCCCAAATGTGGCGTAAGTTTAACCAGTGGCCAACCTCGTGCGTTGTTGTTCTACCGCCATCAAAAGGAGCTTGTGCAGCACCAATAGTACCAAAGTAACGGTAACCCATTACCACACCATCTGTTTCAGCACAACCTGTATTCGGAAATTGTGCATAGCCTAAAGTACCGCCTGCTAAATCGCAAACCCACATGTTTAAGTACTTGCTACTATCCCAAGCATCTTTACCACCGTAAGCGTCAAATTTCATTGGCTGCCCACTTCCACAACCACTGCCTGTAGAAAAAGCACTCACAGAGGTTGAGGTACGAGTAACACCCGTTGTAGCATTCCCATTTGGATCAACGGTTGCCATACAAAATTCAATTTCTGTATCAGCGGCTACCCCTAAAAAGTTAGAGGGCGTATTGCTTGCATCGGCATTGGTACGACGAAAATCATCGTTCATCACATCAATTTGTGATTGAATTTGTGCATCACTGATGTTTTCAGCAGCGGTATTATATAATACGTGTACGACTACAGGAATGGTATAAACGGTTCCTGCTTTCGATTCGTCTTGTTCTGCTAAACGGTCGTAATATTTTTCCGTTTGTGCTTCTACTTCTGCAATTTTTTCCTCAATAGTAGGATCTGCGGCGATGCACTCTTGCAAGTAATTATCAGACCAACAGTTCCGTACATCTTGTGCATTACTGTCTGTAGAGCCTACTACACAAAATAGTAGTAATGCTAGTAATACCTTTGGGTACATAAATGTTTTGTTTAGTTTCATTAATTAATGTTTTTTTGATAGTTTTTTATCCGATTGAATATGTTGAATTGTGTGTTTTATCTAAATGGAGGTAGCACTTTAGATAGAGCTATATTAATGGATACATGAAACACCCATTGGTGTTACCAAAGTAATAGCTAAACTATATAAGTTTGTAAAAACAGCTTGAGAGGCTTGGAGGAAATTGTTTTTAAATTAAATCTGGTTGATTTTTAGCCTGCCAAAGTTACGAAATATATAGCAAAAAAGCTACTATTCGAGCAAGTGCAAGCATTTTTTTTTTGTAAAAAAACTTTCAAAATTCAAATAATGTAAATCTAAAGTATAAAAAATGTTACTAATCAAGCAGATAAATACTAAAAGTAAAACAGGAAGTATACCAAAATAGCATCTTCTAAATATAAATTACTAGTGAGGAGGGTTTGTCCATTTTCCTAAATCCGACATGCTTATCAAGGTTATAGAGGTACTTGAAAGACGGTTCGCTAGATTTATTTTGGAGCTAATTGATTAGAGAATAGATAAAAAAAACTTTGCTCAAATAGTCGAATCGAAACCGTCTTTCTACCTAAAGCGAAGCGTACCTGCTACGTGCTACTACTATTTAGCGAATGCTAAATAATAACATTTACTCATCAAAATAATGCTGCATAAGTTCAACAGACCAAGCTGCTTGTTTTATGGGTTGATGGGGTAAAAATTCTTTGAAAACGGGTTTAATATCAATAATTGGTGTTCCGTTAATGGCATCTAGTCCTTGCACAAAAATACTACGAGCTTCGTGTTTTACCAATTGTACCATTGTGGTGCCTAGTAAATTAGGACGGCTTTTTTTGCGTTGTGCAAAGATGCCTACTTTGGGCCATGCAAGGTTTTCGCGAGGATACTCACTGCCTGTTACTATTTTGTTGGCATTGGCTAAATGGAAATGAAAAATGATTTGCAAATGCGAAAAATCGGCAATGCCATCAAAAGCATCGCTAGGTAAATGGTTAGCGAGGTAAATTTCAGACACTAGGCCGCCCCAGTTATCATCACTTAATCCTTCTCTTGGATTTTTTACGTAGGCTATTGGTTGTATGGTAATAGTCATAAATAATAATTTAGTGAATGAGAAAAAGTAAACTCCACCACTTTGATTATTCTTTTCTTATTATTGATGCCCGCAAGCGGTTCTCTACACTTAAATATGGCCTTTCTCCGCAAGCGGTTCATTCCGTTTAAATGCATCAATATGCATTTATTTTGCTGCGCAAAAATCACTCATTCATATTTTACTGCGTAAAAACCGTTCGTTCATACAAATACTCGCAATAGCTCGCTATTGCTCCGTTTTGCGCCTTGCCTTGAAAAAAACAATCGCACACCTTGGTGGAGTTTATTTTTTTCATTTCACTTAAAAAACGCATGAAGCACAAAGCTAGTGAAATTTGCAGACTAGGTAAACAGGTCTTCCATAAAAGTCTGGAAGGATAAAGGCGTTTGGTATTTATGATCGTTGTAAGGGCTGCAAATGAGTTTTATTTGAATGGGTTGTTCGTTGTGCAGCAGTTGTTCAATGGTAATATTACCATACCGCTGATTGGCTTTTGCTCCTTCGCTCATGGCTTTAAAGTTGAGACGAGGTTTGAGATAATGTCGTTCAATGGTTTCTACAAATTTGGGGCGGGCATAATTTTTCACATCAGATGTGTATCGCTTGTAATGCAATTCGTCGAGAATTACGGTTTTAAAATAATCAAACAAAAAGGAAAACTCTTGTGGGCTGGCTTGTAAGGATTGGTACTTAAAAATAAATCCTCGCAGACTGGCTTTGTTAATAAAAATAATGCTCGTAGCATCTACACTTTGTTGTTGAGTAAAAGCATTGTACTGCCTTTGAATATATTGCATCAAGTAGTCCTTGTTTTTTCCAAATTGCCAAGCATAGTATGCTTGTTCATAAGCCTCTGAACGCTGTAATGCTTCTCGCAAAATAGGTACGTTTGCTTGTGCTTGATTTTGAAATAGACGTTTAAAAAAATCGAACATATTTTTTTTTTAGTAGCAGACAGAAAATAAGGGAGAGTACATTTCATTAAGGCAAAAAAAGAACGAGGCGAAGCCCAAAAGGTTTTGCGTGCTTCCGTAGCGCAAACTCCTGAAAGAGAAAAATTAGGAATTTCCTCTATAGGCAATCCGTGAGCGTCGGCTCCCAATCTATCTCTTAACCCATGTTGATATTGTAGTCCCCACAAAAAAAAGTTTTTATAATGTATTTCTATTGAAATTTTGTAATGCCTCGGCGTTAGCATATAAAAACAATTTAGCATTAAATATAAAATATGGGGGAACTACATACGCAACTTGGGTTAACTAGGCGTAAACACCTCGATTTCCTTCAATATAGTTCTAAAAGCCAATACCTTATCTTGGTAGCGATTTTTATGTTCCTTTTGCAATTGTGGGGCATGGTTTTGTTGATAGGAAAAATAGTTGGTCATACTAGTACAATGGTATTGAATGGCATAAGTAAAACCATCCGCCTCATTTTGTTGTAGTACTTTAAATATTTTGGCATCTGTAAAAAAACCTGTGTTTAATACATCAGGAATATGTTTTGCTTGCATCCATTCCATCCAATCGTTGTGAATGGCATGGTCTACTTTTGCGGTTATGTTGTATATAATCATTAATGATGTTTTATAGGTGCTTAGGGACGGAGAATAAATAAGTGTCCGTTTTGACTTCATCTTTTCGCAAAATCAGACACTTATTTATTCTCCGTCCCTTAAAGTTGTTAAAGATAAGGATAATTTTGTGTTGGGAATGAATGAACAGCTAAATTAAAAGTTAGCCTTACTACTCTCCAATAGAATTTTAAACCGAAACTCATTGTTCAACCGTTACTATAATAAGCGTTAACTACTTTTTCTACCTAAATAAACAGTCCTAAAAACCCAAGAAAAAAACAGCATAAACTTGTGATATAAACAAGCACAATTGCCCTCTCAAAATAAGCAAGAAACAGATAGATTTTTACCCTAATGTTTTGCAAAGCCAATCTTTTGCGCTATATTTATGACAATTTTGTGACGACTCACAGTTCGTTCAGACCCCTTACCAATGTGTTTCGCAAAAAACAACTAGAAAAGCTCGAATACCCGCCTTAGTATATCCCCCTGATAAAACAAAATCCATCATCTACTAATACCATCCTAATACATGCGGCTATTGTGTATGGTACTAGGTTTAGCTGTTCAATTAAATAAAATCCTATAATGAAAAATCAACTATTATCACTCCTCGGTTTGGCATTGCTATGCCTACTTTTTAGTCAATGCAAAGTTAATCAGGTGCAAACGGTCTATCAGCATATTGAGCAAAACAAATACTCAAAAGCGATTAAAAAGTTAAGTAAATTAGAAAAAAGTAAAAAGGGAAAGGCACAGCTTGCCGAAAATGCAATGCTATACCGCATGATAAAAATTAAGCTGGCAGAACAAGAGCAAGACACCCTCAAAATATTGAAAGAGGCTAGAACTGCCTTTATAGAATTTGATTGGTTAAACGACCAGCAAAAAAAGGATTTAGAAGTACAAGGCGTTACCCAACAGCATCTTATTCAAACAATATTAGCCTATTACCCTGCCAAACAACAAGTAGCCGAAATACTTGCTAAACGAGATGTGAAGCAAAAAGAAATTCACGATTTACTAGCAGAATTTGAAAAAGCTGCTCGTGCCGCCGCCGATAGCATTGCACTAGAAAAAGTAGCCGCTAAAGGTACTGCACAAAAAGAAACCAATGCTAGTAAAAGCGATTTAGATAAACTGAAAATAGATGTAGATGCACAGCCCCAAGAAGTATTGCTGCCTAGTAATATGAACCTCGACGTAAGGCAAACAGGTACTCATGGCGAACATATAAAAATTACCTTTGAGTACAGCCAAGATGTAAAAAAAGTAGTTACTACAGATGCTCCTAACACAAAGGGGAAAACAAAAAACCAAACTGCCGAAACCATTAAAAATACAAGTAATGATTCGTCCAATAAAACAATTGAAAAAGAAGAAACCGCCATTGCCAGCAAAGACAATGTAAAAGCAAAAAAAGAAGTAAAATCAGATGCCTCGTACTTTAAAGTGCCAGGCTTTAGCATTGGGCAATACAGCAGTCAATCGGCAGATAATGCGCTGCGCTTATTTAGCAAAACCATTGATGAGTTTGTAAAACAAAATCCCGAAGCATACAGTAATATAAGTGGCACTATTGTAGGTTATGCCGATTCTATTCCGATAAAGAAAAAAGGATTGCCCTACGGTGGCGAGGTAGGCACTATTGACGCAATATCTTATATCTCCCTCAATACTTTTGATGTACACTTATCCAAAACACTGGTAAAAGGAGGATTGATGAAAACCAACGACGATTTATCCTTTGTACGGGCCTATTATGCCGCTAGTAAATTAGCCGAATCTCCCAATATTAACCTCGCTAATATAGACCTAAAAACCTATGTAGCCAATAAAGCAGGACGAGAGTACAGAAAGGTAATAATAGACCTGCAAATTAATAATGCCTACCAAGAAGTTTTAGCCGATCAGTTTATGTTTGACGAGGTGAAAGACTTACTAGCCGAAACGCTAGCACAACGCCAGAATACGGAAGGGGCTGACCAATACCAATTACTAGGAATTGAGCCTCCTAAAACCAGCAATAAAAAAAGTTTTGCAAGTACAGCTACCCCTGAACTAGCTCCAATAAACAGCACTGGCACTTCTACAGATAAAAAGGAAGTGAAAGCGGCTATTAAAGAAGCTAAAGCTGCCGAAAAAGCCGCCAAACAAGCCGAAAAGGAAGTGTTTAAAACAAATGGACAGGTTGCCGAAAACTTTGCAAAACAAAAAGGAAATGTAATAGGCAATGTATTCAAAAAAGCAGTCAACCAAGTTGATAAGGTAATTAGTAAAGAAGGAAAAAAAGCAAGTAGTAAAGAGGCAGAATCTTTAGGGAAACTATCCCAAGTCTCAACTAGTAAAGA
>JAHDBT010000002.1:6263-25405 GCA_020630215.1 Bacteroidota bacterium | reverse complement strand
GTAGTAAAGAGGCAGAATCTTTAGGGAAACTATCCCAAGTCTCAACTAGTAAAGAAGAAACGGATTTAAAAGGAGCAAAACAAGTTGGTCAGGCAATTAGTAAAGAGGCGGAATCTTTAGGGAAATTACCCCAAGCCTCAACTAGTAAAGAAGAAACGGATTTAAAAGGAGCAAAACAAGTTGGTCAGGCAATTAGTAAAGAGGCGGAATCTTTAGGGAAATTACCCCAAGCCCCAACTAGTAAAGAGGAAACGGATTTAAAAGGAGCAAAACAAGTTGATAAGACAATTAGTAAAGAGGTGGAACCTTTAGGGAAACTATCCCAAGCCCCAACTAGTAAAGAGGAAACGGATTTAAAAGCAGCTAAACAGGTTGATAAGGCAATTAGTAAAGAGGAAAAATCTTTAGCTCGTTCTGCTAAGAAAATAGCTAGTAAAGAGGAAAAAACTTTAGCCCGTACTGCTAAGAAAACGGCTAGTAAAAAGGAAAAAGATTTAGCTCGTACTGCTAAGAAAACAGCTAGTAAGGAGGAAAAAGCTTTAGCCCGTTCTGCTAAGAAAACAGCTAGTAAGGAGGAAAAATCTTTAGCTCGTTCTGCTAAGAAAATAGCTAGTAAAGAGGAAAAAACTTTAGCCCGTACTGCTAAGAAAACGGCTAGTAAAAAGGAAAAAGATTTAGCTCGTACTGCTAAGAAAACAGCTAGTAAAGAGGAAAAAACTTTAGCTCGTTCCGCTAAGAAAACAGCTAGTAAGGAGAAAAAAGATTTAGCTCGTACTGCTAAGAAAACAGCTAGCAAGGAGGAAAAAGCTTTAGCTCGTGCTGCTAAGAAAACAGCTAGTAAGGAACAAAAGAATTTAGCTGATGCTGCTAAGAAAACAGCTAGTAATAAGGAAACGGATTCTGCTCGTGCTGCTAAAAAAGCTGCTAGTAAAGAGGAAAAAGCTTTAGCTCGTGCTGCTAAAAAAGCTGCTAGTAAAGAGAAAAAAGATTTAGCTCGTGCTGCTAAAAAAGCTTTTAAGAAACAGAAAAAAGATTTAGCTCGTGCTGCTAAAAAACCTGCTGGTAAAAAGGAAACGGATTGGGAAAAGGCTGTTAGAAAAGCTATTAAGAAACAGAAAAAAGATTTAACTCGTGCTGCTAAAAAACCTGCTAGTAAAAAGGTTAAGGATTTGGAGAACCCAATCCAGCAACCTAATAATAGCAATAATTTAGATAAACCAGTTAAACAATCTATTAGCAAGGAGGCGCAGGATCTAACTAAACCCGTTGAGAAAGCTATTAGTAAGGAGGTGCAGGAGCTAACCAAACCCGTTGAGAAAGCTACTAACAAGGAGATGCAGGATTTAGCTAAACCTATTAATAAAACTACTGGCAAAGAAATAAAAAAGAAACCCGAACAATCACCTAAAAACGAATAAATAAGAGCAACCAACGATTTGTTTAAAAATGATGAGTAAACAGCATCGTTAAATACTAAGTGAAATGGGATAAAATAAATAAGTAATAATGGCCGGTTTTATTTTGTCACTTTCACTAAACTAATCTAGTATCCTACTTTACAACCGTTTGTTTCTAGTAAAATAGAGGCAAGCGGTTTTGTCTTTTACTAGCTAAATCTTAGTATCCATGCGAATAATAAAAATTAAAAAATGTATTTTTACAAGTATTTTACTTCTAAAAACAAAATCTATAAAAAATGAAAAACGTTTTATACCTAATAATTGGTTTATTCGCTATTTCGCAATACAGTCAAGCGCAACTAAGTTGGGGCGATATTGTGGTAAACGAATTTGTGGCTTCTAACGATAGCACTAGCGGCATCAGCGACTCCGATGGGGCATTTCCCGATTGGCTTGAACTATACAATAATACCAACAACAGCGTTGATTTAACAGGCGTATATTTAAGCGATAGTTATGTGAATGACCAAAAATGGCAATTTCCAGCAGGCACTAGCATTGCCGCTAATGGCTTTTTAATTGTTTGGGCCGATAAGGACACGATGCAAGCAGGTGGCATACACACCAACTTTAAACTATCGGCAGGAGGGGAGGAGTTAATTCTACAAACCAGCAATGGCACGGCACTCGACTCCTTGAGCTTTAACGAACAAACTACCAATGTAAGTTACGCCCGTATTCCCAACGGAACAGGTGATTTTTCCTATAGAGCCAACCCTACTTTTAATGCCGATAACAATGTTTCGGTAGGTATTGCCAATCCATTTGCTACTACTAGTTCTCCTACTATCACCATTTTCCCCAATCCAGCACAAGCACAAATTAGCGTGGCAATTAGTCCGCTGCAAAATAAGGTGCAACCAATACAACTGCAAATTTTTAATACCGCAGGTCAAGTGGTACATCAGCAAAAATATGCAAACAATACGCAGCATTTTATCCAAAGCAATATTGCACATTTACAAGCAGGCATGTACCTAGTGCGCCTAGTAGCAGGCGAAGGAACAGCGGAGGTCTACCACCAAAAATTAGTCATTAATCGTTAAGAAAACGCTAATCATGAAAAACAGTTTTTCCCACCTATTTGTACAAGCTTTTTTAATGGTATGGTTTATTTGTAGTTTGGCTTGTACCGCCCAAACATCTAGGGGGCTAGATGGTAAAACAAATGCGAACACAAAAGCCAATAAGCACACAAGCAATTTAGAAGGCAAGGCTTTAAGAGCTTGGCTCAAAAAAAAGCACTACGATAAACAACACCGTTTACACAGCTATTCCGATGCTCGCAAACAAATGTATGCATATATTGATAACCGCAACAACAAAGTTCGGTGTGTATATTCGGGTTATGAAGTTGAGTATCCTTATGGTAAGGTAGGCTATCCGTCAAAACCCATTAACTGCGAGCATACCGTACCACAAAGCTACTACGATAAAACTGGACCTATGCGGAGCGACCTATTCCATTTATTTCCTACTTACGATAAATGGAATGGAACTCGCGCTAGGTATCCTTTTAGAGAAATTAAAGATGAAAGCACTAGTAAATGGATGCTCGACCAGTTTTCGCAAACCAATATTCCTAGTAGCAACAAAGATGCGTATAGCGAATATATACAAGGCGGCTTTGAACCTCCCGAAGCACAAAAAGGCAATACCGCAAGAGCCATTTTTTACTTTTTCACCATGTACCCAACACAAGGCGGCAGCATTAACAGAGTAGCCAATATCAACACCCTCTATCAATGGCATTTAAACGACCCCGTTGATGCCTTAGAACAAAAACGCAATGACTTAATAGAAAAATTTCAGGGCAACCGCAACCCTTATATAGACGACCCCAGCCTAGTAGCAATAGCTTGGAATTTAGGAGAAGCGGCTCCTACCAATCCACGTCCAAATTCTAACAAACCAACAACCTATGCTCCTCCAACTGCTCCTCCTCGTCCTAGCCAGCCACAACAACCAGACGCTCCAAAACCAAGAACAACGAGTGGCACAAGCACCCATACATCCCTTATTTTTACCGTATATGTAGAGGGCAGTAGTTTCAACAAAGCTTTAGTTGTAAAAAACATCCGTAATCAAGCAGTAGACTTATCGGGCTATAAAATTTGTAAAGATCCGAATGGTAAAGGGGAATGGTCGAAGGGAATACGTTTGTTTGGCAGCCTAGCAGCAGGTGCTAGCTATGTAATTGTAAACGAAAAAAGTACTGCCTCCCAATTAATAGCCAAAGCCAGCCTAACAAGCAAGCAACAGGAAATGGATTTTAATGGCGATGATGCCATCGGCTTATTTTATAATAATGAATTGGTAGACCTGATTGGTTATTTCAAGGAAAAGGAAAAATTTGCAGAAAATAAAACCCTTGTACGAAAAAAAAACGTTCAACGAGGTACTACGCAATATGACTATAAACAATGGTTGCAAAAAGGGAAAGATGAGTTTGATTTTTAGTTAGTGTTGATAACTTTTGTGCGAAAATTCACCTGATAATCAACCAATTAGACATAAAAAGCCCTAAAAAAAACACCAAAAACTTGTTTTATAACATCTTTACAATTATCTTTGCACTCCGAAATTAAAAAATAAGTTGTATGCATTTAATACAACTAAAAAAAAGGAGATTGAAGTGAATACTTTAAGTTATAAAACCATTTCAGCAAAAAAAGAGACGGTACAACGTGAGTGGCACATTATTGATGCCGAAGACCTAATTGTTGGTCGCATGTGTACTGCAATTGCAACTGTTTTACGAGGCAAGCACAAGCCAAGCTACACGCCACACGTAGATACGGGTGATTATGTGATTGTTATTAATGCTGATAAAGTTCGTTTTACAGGTAGTAAAATGGATCAAAAAGAATACGTTTCGTATAGCGGATATCCTGGAGGACAGAAAAAACGTACCCCGCGCGACGTGATGAAGAAAAAACCTTTTGCCGTTGTAGAAAACGCTGTAAGAGGAATGCTGCCTAAAAATCGTTTAGGTCGCCAAATGTTTAAAAAATTATTTGTGTATGCTGGTACAGAACATCCTCATCAAGCACAGCAACCTAAAAAAATGGAGATTTAAATCATGGAGCAAATCAATACAGTAGGTAGAAGAAAAGCAGCTATTGCTAGAGTTTTTATGTCGCCCGGTACAGGTAAAATTGTTGTTAACGGACGCGATTATAAAGATTTCTTTACCGTGCCGCACATCCAAGATAATATTATGTTGCCTTTCCAATTAGCAAACTGCGAAGGAAAATACGATATAAAAATTACCGTTAGTGGCGGTGGAATTAAAGGGCAAGCCGAAGCAGCACGCTTAGGAATTGCTAGAGCAATTGTTCACGAAGACCCGGAAGCGCGTCCTGCATTAAAAGAAAAAGGCCTCATGCGCCGAGATGCAAGAGTAGTAGAGCGTAAAAAACCAGGTTTACGTAAAGCACGTAAAAAAGCTCAATTTAGTAAACGTTAGTGTTGTTGTTTTTACCTACAGGTATCAACAAATCCACAATATAGCAATAGCTTATTCGACACAACAATTGTAAAAATTATTAAACTCAAGATAAATGTCAAAAGGTTTAGACTATCAAGAGATGTTAGATGCAGGCGTACACTTTGGACACTTGCGTAAAAAATGGAATCCTAAAATGGCTCCTTACATATTTATGGAGCGTAAAGGAATTCATATTATTGATTTAAACAAAACCAATAAAGCGTTATTACGTGCAGCTGAAGCTATGCGTAAAATTGTACGCTCGGGACGTAAAATTTTGTTCGTAGCAACCAAAAAACAAGCAAAAGAAATTGTTTCTGGTATTGCTGATTCGGTAGAAATGCCGCACGTTACCGAACGTTGGTTAGGAGGAATGCTAACCAATTTCATTACTATCCGTAAGTCGATTAAAAAGATGGAAAGTTTTGAAAAATTATTAAGCGAAAGTTCTAATGTGCTTACTAAGAAAGAACGCTTAATGTTAACACGAGAAAAAGAAAAACTAAATCGTGTGTTAGGTGGTATTGCTCACTTAAAGCGTTTACCTGCCGCATTATTTATCGTAGATATTAGTCACGAACATATTGCATTAGCAGAAGCGAAAAAATTAAACTTACGTACCTTTGGTATTGTTGATACCAATTCTGACCCTACTACGGTTGATTTTGCAATTCCTGCTAACGACGATGCTTCTAAATCGGTAAGCTTAATTACCCATTTCTTAGCAGGCTATGTTAAACAAGGTTTAGCCGAAAGAAGCCAAGAACAAATAGATTCTGGTGGTAAAGGCAGCGGCGAACGTCGTTCTCGTAAAAGAGGTGGCAAACGTAAAAAAGACCAAGCACAAAACACAAAAGCAAACGATGCAGCGGCAGCTACAACAACAGCAACTGAAAGTACAGAAACAAAAACTGTAGAAGCAGTAGTTGCAACACCACCGCCAGCACCTACACCGCCACCTCCTCCTGCACCAACAGAAGAGGCAACTCCTAAAGCCGAAGAATAAAAGTCTGCTTTTATTTAAAAAGTATAGAATAAAAAAAACAAAAGCACGACTATTAAGGGTAATCCTTGTAATCGTGCTTTTTTTTATAATTTAGACCAACAGGTTTAAATATTAAAAGTAGTAAGTAACACTTGAAAAATAAGTCCGACAATTTGTACGCAGAGATTTTGTGCTTAGATATGAACGTGCGTTTTTTGCGATAGCAAAATAAATATCCCTTTGGATATTTAAGCTAAGAGAACCGCTTGCGGCTATTAAAAGCTACGGCGAGTATTTGCAACGCAGGATGAACGAGTGATTTTTACGCAGTAAAATAAATGCCTTTTTAGGCATTTAAACGTAGAGAACCGCTTGCGGCTGCGATGAAAAAATCAAGTAGAAATGGCGGAGTTATTATTTATGTGTTACTAAGTATTGTAATTGGTATTAATAGGATGGCGGTCGAGAAAAACGAAGCCGTACCTACTACTAAGTACCCAATACCAACTACTCAAATTAAGAAATAACCTCCTAATAATTTAAAAATATTATCAGAAATGAGTGTTACTGTAAAAATAACAGCGAAAGAAGTAAACCAGTTAAGAAAGCAAACCGGCGCAGGCATGATGGATTGCAAAAAAGCCTTAGTAGAAGCTAACGGCGATTTTGAACAAGCTATCGAAATTTTGCGTAAAAAAGGCCAGAAAATAGCTGCCAAAAGAGCCGACCGTGCTGCTAGTGAAGGTGCCGCTATCGCTAAAACAACTGCCGATGGTACCAGAGGCATTGTTGTTGTATTAGCATGTGAAACCGATTTTGTAGCTAAAAATGCAGATTTTGTGAAATTTGCCAACCAAATTGCCGATGCAGCGATTGCACACAATCCTGAAAACATAGAGCAATTATTAACACTAGAGGTTGAAGGTGGCACAATTGCTAGTCGAGTATTAGAAGAAACTGGTAAAATTGGTGAAAAAATTGAAGTTTCTAAATACCAACGATTAAGCAGCGAATTAGTTGTGCCATATATTCATATGGGCAACCGTATTGGTGTATTAGTAGCTTTTAATAAAGCTGGTGGTGAGGATTTCCTCGCAGCAGGTAGAGATGTAGCTATGCAAGTAGCCGCTATGTCGCCTGTAGCAGTTGACGAACACCACGTTGACGAAGCGACTAAAGCTAAAGAATTGGAAATTGGCCGTGAACAAGCATTAGCAGAAGGCAAACCAGAAAAAATGCTAGATAAAATTGCAGAAGGTAAATTGAAAAGATTCTATAAAGATAATACCTTACTCAATCAACAGTTTGTAAAAAACAGCAAGCAAAACGTTCAGGCGTTTTTACACTCCATTGATAAAGAGTTAACGGTTAGCAATTTTGCTAGAATTGCAATTGGCTAAATAGTAAAAATTTAAAGAGAGATGTTGAAAAACATTTCTCTTTTTTTTTGCCCTCAACCATCGGTTAATAAATAACTAGAACGACGAAGCGTAGCGTAGTTGTTAAAATACTAATTACCCAACCAACTACCATGTACCAAATAATCAAGCTATCCCAAATAATATCAACACTTACTTTTGTATTGGCAAATAAAGTTTTAAATTGCCACCGCTAAAAAAAATTACATAGCCTCTTAAAAAAAGAACAACCATGCTAGAAAATGGCGTAAATGAACACGTTACAACCAATGGTAAAAGAACCCATAATGCTAAAAGAGTACTGCTAAAATTAAGTGGAGAAGCCCTAATTGGAAAAGAAGATTTTGGGATTGACTCGGAAGTGATAATGGAGTATGTACAACAAATAAAAGAGATTGTAAAACTAGATGGCGTAGAGCTGGCCATTGTAATTGGTGGAGGCAATATTTTTAGAGGCCGCCAAGCTAAAAGCCTAGGTATTGATAGGGTTTCGGGCGATTATATGGGTATGTTGGCTACCGTAATGAACGGCATTGCACTACAAAATACCCTAGAAAAAGTAGGCTTGTACACCCGCCTAATATCGGCGGTAGAAATGCCTAAAATTTGCGAACCTTACATTAAACGTCGTGCTATTAGGCATTTAGAAAAAGGACGGGTTATTATTTTTGCAGCAGGCACAGGTCATCCTTATTTTACTACCGATACCGCCGCCTCTCTTCGAGCCATCGAAATTGAAGCCGATGTACTGCTAAAAGCTACCAGAGTAGATGGTGTATATACTGCCGACCCCGAAAAAGACCCCAATGCTACCAAATACGATAATATTTCGTTTTCGCAGGTAATTGATGAAAAACTCAATGTAATGGATATGACCGCCTTTACCTTATGCCAAGAAAATAAACTTCCCATCCGTATTTTTGATATGAACCAAATTGGGAACTTGCGAAAAGCTATTCAAGGAGAACCCATTGGTACTTTGGTGAGCTAAGTACAGTGTACTTAGTACCAAAGAAAAACACCTCGTTTATATGGCGAAATGTAAAAAAAAAGTAATTTAGTATTTTAGGAGTAGTATAAGCGTATTACTTTGCTTAATTTGTTAACCAACCACACATTATTGTGCAAATACTAAAAAAAGCTAGAATCATTTTTTACGCCATACTCGCCATATTATTAGTAGGATTGCTACTCTTTTGGTCGTTTCAAGAGCAATTTATTTTGCAGGCCGATGCTTTGCCTAGCAATCATAAATTTGTGTTTAAAGAGCCTTTTGAAGAACAGTTTTTTGAACAAAAAAACAGTGATGGAAAAGAGGTACTTATAAATACCCTCTATTTTAAAACCACTACTGCTCCTAGAAAAGGCTTTGTTTTTTACCTACATGGCAACAGCGATAATATGCAACGTCATGCCCATTGTGCCGCCGATTTTACGCACAAAGGCTACGATTTATTTATGATGGATTATAGAGGCTTTGGTAAAAGCCGAGGCAAATGCAGCGAGGAAGCTTATCACCAAGATGTACAATGGATTTTTGAGGAGGTAAAAACAAAATACCAATTACAAAATGCCGAGATTATTATTTATGGACGTTCGCTAGGTACTGGTATGGCTTCTTATTTAGCTAGTAACAATGCTGCTCGTTGTCTGGTACTAGAAGCTCCCTACTACAATATTGCCGATGTACCTAAAAGTCATGTACAATGGTTGCCTTTTCCTTACCAATGGTTTTTGCGTTACACCTTCCGCACTGATACTTGGCTCGATAAAGTCCCATATCCTACTTATATTATTCATGGCACTAAGGATTGGATTGTGCCGTACAAATCAGGCGAAAAATTAAAACCCCTACTTAGTCAAAACAATAATTTTATTACTATTCCCAAAGCTGGACACAACAATTTACACGAGTTTAAACCCTACCATGCGGCACTCGAACGTTGTTTAGCAGCTGAGTAAGTGAATAGGTGAATAGGTGAATAAGAAAAAATAAAAGCTCAATTAAAATAACAGTTATGATGGACAAAAAAAAAGTATTAATAGTTGGTTGCAATGGTGCGATTGTAGCTGTTAATACAGATAATGGCGTAGAAATTTGGCGCAAAACTTTACAAAAAGGCGTATTTTCTAACACCAATTGGCATGATGTAAATATTTTAATAGACGATGAACGGGTATATGCTGGTTGTCATGGCTACCTATTTGCGCTAGATATTTATAGTGGTGATGAATTATGGAAAAACGAATTAAAAGGAATAGGACAGAATGATATCTCCTTAGCCTTAAAAGACAAATCTATTCAGATAATTGCCAAATCAGGCTAAAAATCCCCTGTTCGCAACTTTACAATTAAGTCATGTATAAACGCCTTACTAGGCGATTTGCTAGGCAGCGGACTTGTTTGATACAAAACTTTTAAGTTGTTGATTTGCTGTTCGGCTTCGGTAATGAGGGTTGCTAAATTTACTTCTCCTCTTCTTATTGCCAATAATTCCGCTGCATCGGGGCGGCGAATAATCATGCCTTGCCCTGCTAGTATTTCGTTAGCCATTCTAATGAGGCGAATGCAGTGCATCATGTTTTTACCATCAATTTTTTGTCCGTGTTCAGTTGTGTCAACATAACGGGCTTCGTTGCGGTTGGCTAACCATTTTTGGTAATGTCGGTAATCTTTGCAATGCTGCGAATAGCCACTTTGATTGTAGTACACCATTAGGCAGTCCGTAGCGGCATCGTATTCGTCAAACCACGCTTTAGGAACGCTGCTTACTCGTAGGGCATTGCTGCTTTCATCCTCTTTTAAAATGCCTTTAAAACTAAATTTCTGATGCTTATCTAAGTACAAGGCATAAACTCCTTCCCCATTTTTATTTTTCACCAAACCTGCATTTTGCAAGGCATCTTCGGCTACAACAGTCGTTAATTTTTGCGAACGTTCTCGGTTAATAACATAGCAAAAATCCAAGGGTGTTTTTCTGGTAACCCTTGCTTTTTCCCAGTTCATTTTTTTATCCTGCCCTTTAGCTTTTTTAATTTGAGCAATAGCATAGCCCCCAAATGATTGTTCGCATTTGGTGGTTAAAAATAAATCTTTGTATTTCATCACCTCCTCAAATTCGGGCGTACAAATTTCAATGCATTGTTCGGGCATAAACAGCAATTCCATTACTGTAGGGTTTGCCGTGCCGCACAGTTTCAAAAATTTACGCAATTCGTAGTACACCTCATCATCTGTAATGCGGACTTCTTCTTGGTAATTTAAGCCTAAAATATCCTCGTTGTTTTGTAAAAAAACTCCTTTGTAATCTATATCGCTACTAGGCGTGCTAGTGCCATAAGCTTGCGAACCAACAATGGCTTTGAATATTATTTTTCCAGGTATTTGTTTCATTATTTTATTTTTATGCGCTATTCCTCTTCTACAAAAAACAATTCACTAATAATACCATCGGCTACAAATTTACCTTTACTAGTTAAATTTAAAACCTCGGCAGCAGCATGATGCGTCATTAGTTGTGCTTGTACAAAGGGGGAAATATTTGCTAATAAATGTTTAACATATAAATCGCCAAAATCATTCCGTACCTTATTTATTTTACAGCCCCAATTGGTGCGTAAGGAAGTCATCAGGTACTCATTAAAGCGGTTGGCTATTGTAAGATTTTCTATTTCGGAAGGGTGATTGCCTTGTGTAATAGCTTGGAGGTACTGTTGGTTATGTGCTACATTCCATTGCCTAGAAACCCCATTAAAAGAGTGTGCCGAGGGACCAATTCCTAAGTAGGACTTTCCTTGCCAATAGCTGCTGTTGTGCCTCGAAAATTGATTGGCTTGGCAAAAGTTAGAAATCTCATAATGTTCATATCCATTGGCCAGCATTTGGGCTACTAGTATTTCAAATTGTTGGGCAGCGTGTTCTTCGGCTACATCGGCAGCTTTGCCCGTTGCTACAAAATGGTGCAAAGCAGTTTTTGGTTCTACCGTTAAGCAATAGGCCGATATATGCGGTATTTGATAAGCAAAAGCGGTTTTTAAATTGCTGCGCCAAGCATCGTGATTCATGGTAGGTGTGCCATAGATAAAGTCGATGGTTAAATTTTTAAATCCTGCATCCTGTACCAACTTAATGCAAGTATGGGCTTGTTCGGCATTGTGTGCCCGATTCATATATACTAAGTCTTTTTCAAAAAAAGATTGTATGCCTATGCTAAACCGATTTATGGCTGTTTGTTTTAAAGCTTGTACTTTGGCAGGCAATAAATCATCGGGATTGGTTTCTAGCGTAATTTCGGCATCGGCTGCAATATGGTAATGTTTGGCAATTTGTGCTAGGATGCGGTTAATTTCTTCGGCACTTAATACCGAAGGCGTACCACCGCCAAAATAAATGGTTTCGATGTTTTTACCTGCTAAGTAACTCGTCGTCATCGCAATTTCGGCAATTATTGCCGCTACCATTTCTTCCTTGTATTTTAAGGACGTAGAAAAATGGAAATTGCAATAATGACACGCTTGCTTGCAAAATGGAATGTGTAGGTAAATACCTGACATGGGTTGAGTTTAGTTGTTGTATAACGGAGTTGTTTCTGCTTGTTTTATTTACTCTCCGTCCTTAAATACTTTTAGAAAGCAAAGGTTTTATAGTCGATTCTAATGCAGGATAAGTAAATTCTCGTTCGTAAAATTGGCGGTGATTGCGATGCGGTGCTACAATCATTGTTGCAGGAATAGAGCCACTCCACTCTTCGCTTACCCTATCTATCCAACTGTTAGGGGTAGGTGCATCTAGCAGGTGAACTTTCGATTGTAGGTTTTTCTTTTTCAAAAAGGGCTTTAAGCGTTGCTCTACCAATTCTGGAAAATCGAGGCTTACCAAAACTACTTTTAGCTTTTCCTTTTTGTAATTGGCATGAAGCTCCTCAAAGTAAGGCAATTCTTTTACACAAGGCTTGCACCACGTTGCCCAAAAGTTAACTACATATACGGTATCACTTTCCTGATGCAATAAAAATAGCAATTCTTCAATATTAATGACTAATTCACTAGGATATTTAGGCTTAGGTGGCGGCGTAATGGTTTTGACTTCCTTCACCTCCTTGCTTGCATTGGGGTTAATTTTTACCGTTTCCTTATTCGATGCAGTGCCTCCTTCGGGATAGGCATTATCTACTAACGGTTTGTTTCCGTCTCGGTTTCTATTGTTGCGCTCGTACTCGGCCGCTTTATCGGGATTATAGGTAACTTTGTTACCTTTGTTTTCGCAAGTTCCTAAAAGAAGAACAACGCCTAAAATGGTAAAGGCGATAAAAAAAAACTGTTTCATATTTATTAAGGTGGTTTTTGCTATATTTAGGCGATTTTGAATAAACTGCCAAATTTTTGGGAAATATAAACTAAATAATTTAAAACAAGATACTATTTTATGGGACGTAATAAAATTATTTTTGTAACGGGCGCAACAGCAGGTATTGGAAAAGCTACTGTAGAACTATTTGCCCAAAATAATTGGGATGTAATTATTACAGGTCGCCGCCAAGAACGATTGGTAGAATTGCAAACACAATTACAAGAAAAATACGGCATCAAAGTATTATCGCTTAATTTTGACGTGCGAGATTTGGTGCAAGTACAACAGCAAATTACCAATCTGCCCGAAGAATGGCGTTCTATTGATGTACTGTTGAACAATGCAGGTTTAGGTTTAGGACATGGACCTTTTCAGGAAGCAGATATTAATGATTGGGAGGTGATGTTGGATACCAATGTAAAAGGCTTGTTGTATATGAGTCGCCTAATATCGCCTTTAATGATTAAAAATAAAAAAGGACACATCATCAATATCAGTTCGATAGCAGGCAAACAGGTGTATGCTGGTGGACATGTTTATTGTGCTAGTAAATTTGCCGTAGATGCCCTTTGCAAAGCCATGCGAATTGATTTACTCAAATACCAAATTAGGGTTACCTCCATTAACCCAGGCATGGTAGAAACCGATTTTTCCTTAGTGCGCTTTAAAGGCAATGAAGAAAAAGCTTCCACGATGTACGATGGCTATCAAGCCCTTACCGCCCACGATATTGCAGATAATGTTTGGTATGCCGCTACTCGTCCGCCGCATGTAAATATTAACGAAATTATTGTTACCCCAACCGCACAAGCTAATGCGTATCACTTGGTACGGGATAAGGATTTGGCCTAATGGGTTTTTAATTTTTAAAATGGAGGAACGTCTTTTTTGCCCCTTAATTAACCACCGCTAAATTCGGCTGTCTTTACCTGCTGACAATTAGTAGCGATTAACCATTAACAACAATTATTTGAACAGAAAAATATGAAATTACTCCACCCTGTTCCCCTTACCGATTTACAAAAAATCATTAACATCGAAATTATTGCTGGTGCAAATAATACGATTGATGGCATTAACGAAATACACAAAGTTACGCCTGGCGATTTAACTTTTGTTGATCATCCCAAGTATTATGCAAAGGCATTGGCATCGGCGGCAACGGTTATTTTAATTAACCAAAAGGAAGTGTCTAATTCGCTAGGAAAAACCTTATTGGTATCTAATGATCCATTTAGTGATTACAATACCCTAGTGCAGCACTTTTCGCCTTTTGTGCCTTATACTTCGGCAGTACATCCTAGCGCAAAAATTGGAGACAATACCCATATTGCGCCTAATGTGGTAATTGCCGATAAGGTGCAAATTGGGAGCAATTGTATCATCCATCCTAATGTAACCATTTACAGCAATACGGTAATTGGTAACAACGTAATTATTCATGCAAATACCGTAATTGGAGCAGATGCTTTTTACTTTCAAAAACGTGCCGAAGGCTACACCAAAATGCAAACTTGCGGACGAGTAATTATTGAAGATACGGTAGAAATTGGAGCTGCTTGTACCATTGATAAAGGTGTTTCGGGCGATACCATTATTGGGGCTGGCACTAAGCTCGACAACCAGGTGCATGTAGGGCATGGCGTTGTTATTGGAGCGCATTGTTTAATTGCCGCACAAGTAGGTATTGCTGGAAAAACAATTATTGGCAAACATGTTACTTTATGGGGGCAAGTGGGCGTTTCTAAAGATTTACATATTGGCGATTATGCCGTTGTATATGCTCAATCGGGTGTGCCTAAATCCTTGGAAGGAGGGAAAGTGTATTTTGGTTCGCCCGTTGGTGATGCCCGACAAAAAATGAAGGAATTAGCTTTGGTAAAACGATTGCCAGAGATATGGGATAAGGTTAAAAAGTTGTAGTAGTCGGGTTTCTTGTTTACGATACTCAAATGCAAACAATTTTCGATTTTCTTTTACTTAATAACAAAGTGATTTAATAAAAGTTCGATAGAAATAATTGTATTAATGGTTGATTGTTAATAGACTGTAGCTGTAAATTGGCAACAAAAAAACAATTAAATAATTGTAGCCGTTTAGCAAAAATCGGAAAATTAAACACATTTAAGTATATAGACAGGAGCTGTTAAATCATAAAATCTAGCAAGAAAAAAAATAAAATGAGTCAAAATATACGACAAGTTTACCAAGAACGATTTGATAAGTTTGATGCGAAAGCCCAAAAGTTAAAACGCCAGTCAAGCACTTTATCTATAGTGCGGTTGGTGTACTTTTTAGTAGGCGTAGCAGTAGCCATTTACCTATTTAATACCTATGGGCCTAGAGGCGGTTTTAGTTTTCTCCTAGTATTTTTTACCCTCTTTTTAATGCTAGTACGTTGGCACGATAAAATGACCAAAGAGCGAGATTACTATTTGAACCTCAGTCGAATTAACGAACTAGAATTGGCGGCCCTTGACCACGATTTTTCTAACTTTGAAGATGGCGAAGCTTTTGAGGTAATAGACCATCCTTACCTAGGAGATTTAGATGTTTTTGGTCCTCGTTCTATCTACCAATATTTTAATCGTACTGGAACAGCCAAAGGAAGGCGTACGCTCTCTAATTGGTTAAAACAACCTAGCCACAAAGCCGAAATTGAATTGCGCCAAACAGCCGTTGCCGAACTAAAAGATAAAGTGCATTGGCGACAACACTTACAAGCAACAGGCTTAAATATGGAAGATACCGAAGCGGATATTGAAGCTATTTTACATTGGATGCAAACGCCTTTTTTTATTATTAACAATACCATCCTTAAAGGCATTGTTTTTATACTGCCTATTGCTATGCTCCTTGCCATTGCCTTGTATTTGTTGGGCATTGTACATGGAGGAATTCCCGTAATTGTTTGGTTGCTCAATTTGGGGGTAATTAAATATACGGAGCAAGAAGTAACACAAACTGTTAATCAAACGGCTAAAAAATCGGATTTAATTAGGGTGTACCAACAGCTTTTTGAGCATATAGAACAAGGGGGTTTTACTTCTCCTAAAATGCAATCGCTACAACAAATATTGTCTAATAGTGGTACGCCTAATAGTGCAAATGCCGCCAAAGCTATTGCTCGTTTTGGTGCATTAAGTGCTAATTTAAATGTGCGCTCCAATGTATTTGCGTACCTCATTTTTAATACTGGTTTTTTGTGGGAGTTACTATTTTGTAAGCAGCTAGAAGACTGGCGAAAAAATACCCGAACCAAGTTATCGGAATGGCTAGAGGTGCTAGGAGAAGTAGAAGCTTTATCGAGTTTTGCCTGTGCCTACTGCAATAATTCCAAATGGATATTGCCAAACATTCACCCCCAGTTTTTTAAATTGCAAGCCGTACAAACAGGCCATCCGCTGCTTAACCCTAGTACCAGAATTTGTAATGATATAACCCTGGATAGCAGCGAGAAAATTATGTTGATTACGGGTTCTAATATGGCAGGGAAAAGTACTTTTTTGCGGACGGTTGGCATCAATATCATCCTAGCAAATGCTGGTGCGCCTGTATGCGCACAATCGTTTACAACCTCGGAGGTAATGGTACATTCGAGTATGCGTAATAAAGATTCTTTGCAGGATAGTGAATCGTCGTTTTTTGCAGAATTAAAAGGCTTAAAAAGTATTATCGACGTAGTAGAAAAAGCACAGCCCCCTGTTTTCTTTTTACTAGACGAAATTTTAAAAGGCACCAATTCCAAGGATAGACATCAAGGTTCGGTTGCCCTCATTAAGCAATTACTCCGACACAATGGCGTAGGCATTATTGCTACCCACGATTTAGCCCTCTGTGAACTCTCCCCCGATTCGGATGGACATATTGAAAATTGGTGTTTTGAAGTAGCCATTAACCAAGACAATATGGTATTTGATTACACTATTAAGCCCGGCGTTTGCCAAAGTATGAACGCCACTTTGCTGATGAAGAAAATGGGGATTGATATGTAGTATTTTTTAGTGGTCAGTGGTCAGTGGTCAGATCATTCGCTTCGCTCATTGTCAGTAGTCAGTTTTTATATGCTGATGATTTTTTTAGTGGGAAAGGTGAAAATTAAAAATCAAAAATCAAGGATCTACAAGTGCTGCCATCCTTGGGCAATAATTTCGTGCGATTGTCCACTTTTGGTGAACAGCTTTGCGCCTTCCGAAGCATTGGTAATACGGCCGATGATAGCGATGCCGTGTGTATCTTCTAGGCGGTTAATATCGTCGGGGCTAATGGTGAATAGGAGTTCGTAATCTTCGCCGCCACTTAGAGCTACGGTAATGGGGGAGAGGTTAAATTGTTTGCACAAGCTAAATACTTCTTCATTAAACGGAATATTGGGTTCAAAAATTCGGCAGCCCACTTTTGAGCGTTGGCAAATATGTAATAACTCCGAAGCCAATCCATCAGAAATGTCGATCATGCTGGTGGGCTTGATACGCATTTTATCGAATAGTTCAATCATATCGTTGCGGGCTTCGGGTTTTAATTGGCGGCCTACTACGTATTTATGATCGCCTAGTACGGGTTGTAAATCGGGATGTTCTAGGAATAGTTTTTTTTCTCGCTCTAATATTTGTAGTCCTAAATAGGCTCCTCCCAAATCGCCACTTATGCAAATGTAATCTCCTTCTTTTGCGCCACTTCTTAATACAATATCTTCTGCATCAGCTTGTCCTATTGCAGTAACGTTTATAAACAAGCCTTTGTTAGAGGAACTTGTGTCGCCTCCTACTAAATCTACTTCATAAAAATTGCAGGCAGTACGGATGCCCTCGTAGAGTTCGTCGAGTGCTTCTACGGTAAAGCGGCTAGAGAGGGCAATGGATACGGTAATTTGTTTAGGGATGGCATTCATCGCATAAATATCGGATAAATTAACCACTACAGATTTATAGCCCAAATGTTTTAAAGGCGTGTACATTAAATCAAAATGAATACCTTCGATGAGGAGGTCAGTTGATACAACGGTTTGTTTGTCTTTATTGTTAATGACCGCTGCATCATCTCCAATCCCCACAATCGTAGCAGCATGATGCTCCTTGAAGTTTTTGGTTAAATGACTAATCAAGCCAAACTCTCCTAAGCTGCTAACAGGGGTTTGTTTGGGGGCTTCGGTGCTGTTATTGTTCGTGTTTTTTTCTTCGCTCATGCAGCAAAGATACGGAATGCTTTGTAATTTTTATCTCTTTTACTTGGTCGAAAAATATAAAAAGTATTCGTAGGCATCGAACAAGTGAATGCCCGCAAAACGCAATTTTATTTTTTTATTAGCAGCAATGGTATGGATAGGTAAAACTTTAATTCCTAGGAGGTCGTCGTCATTTAACTGGCGTTTTATTTCGGTTTCGTTGAGGGTAGGTAATTGTGAAAAATTGGCTTGGTTAATAAGGAGTTGTTCTATTTCGGTGGCGGTTCTTTCGGTATCTAATTCGGTTAAAAAAAACAGTAAAAAACTATTGGTGCTTGCATTTGCTAAATTAATTTGGGTATTTAATTCATGGCTATTTATTTTTTCTTTTTCCTGAAAAATTAAATTTTCCTTTGTCCATTTATTAATTATTTTTTGCTGCTTCTCTACTAGAAAAACTTGCAGTAAAATTTCATCATTTAAAGTGCCTGCGCCTGCTAAACTTTCGCTAAAATTGGTAACGTCTAATTTTTCTAAATTAATTATTGTTGCTGGCGTTTGTGAAATAATTAAATCATTTTCGGTTTGTGTTTTTTTACTTCCCTTGCAAGTAATTAATAACAAACTACTGCATAGTAGGCATAATAAAATATTTTTTTTGATGTATTTTTTATTCGTAAACAAGAGAGTTTGTTTTTGTTAAATTGTTGAGTTGGATGCAGCTCTATTTTAATGTTTTAATTCCGTAATTAATCCTAGCTAATCATTTATTAAAGAACGGTGTCCTCAAAAAAATAATTACCTTTATTCCCCTTCTGGAAGGGGCAGGGGTAGGTCGATATAAAATGCCCATTATTTTTTTGAGGACATTACCCAATTAAATCATAGCAATACCCTTTGTAAACGTTGATTTTTTAGGCAAAACTTAAATTATTGGGTTCCTTAATATACTAGGTTTCACCCAGCCCTAGCCCCTCCGAGGAGGGGAATTTAGCGCCGTATAGCGAATAGAGATAGCTATGATTTAGAAGTAATTACGAGTTTCTTTTACATTAAATTGGAGCTGCACCCGTTGAATTGCTGAATTGTTTTTTATTGGTAAATAATAATTTAAATAGTTGATAATTAAGACTTAGTAAAATTAAACGTATCGAATGTGATTTTTTATTTTTAATAAAACACAGCAATTGACTGCATTTAAATAAAGTGATCTCATCCCATTAAAATAATAGTTGCTAATTACTTCTTCTCAAAAAACAAAAAAACTGCCTACAA
>JAHDBT010000002.1:0-6163 GCA_020630215.1 Bacteroidota bacterium | reverse complement strand
TTAAAATAATAGTTGCTAATTACTTCTTCTCAAAAAACAAAAAAACTGCCTACAAATAATTTGCAGACAGTTTTCCTAATTAATTATTTTCTTCTTTCAATAACCGCCTTAAAATTTTACCCACATTCGATTTTGGCAGGTCATCTCTAAACTCGTAGAAACGTGGTTTTTTATAACCTGTTAATCTTTCGGCACAAAATTCACGAAGGGATTCTTCGGTTAGGTTTGCATCTTTTTTTACTACAAAAACTTTTACCGCTTCTCCCGATTTATCATTCGGCACACCAATCGCTGCAACTTCTAAAACACCAGGATGTGCTACAACTACTTCCTCTACTTCGTTGGGATATACATTAAAACCAGAAACCAAAATCATATCCTTTTTACGGTCTACAATTTTAATGTAACCATCTTCGTCCATAATACCAATATCACCTGTGTACAGCCAGCCATCTTTTATTACATCGGCAGTAGCTTCTGGGCGATTTAAATAGCCTTTCATAACTTGTGGGCCTGCGGCAATAATCTCCCCTCGTTCTCCTAGCGGTACCTCATTACCTTCCTCGTCAACAATGCGTACATCTGTAGAGGGAACGGGTAAACCAATAGAGCCAATTTTTCCAGAACCATCTAAAGGATTAATGGTGATTACGGGACTGGCTTCTGTTAACCCATAACCTTCCGATAAATCGCTGCCTGTTACCTCTTTCCAATGGTCGGCAACTACTTGTTGTACGGCCATGCCGCCGCCTACGGTAATTTTTAAATTACTAAAGTCAATATCCTTAAATGTAGGTTGGTTTAGCAAGCCGTTGAACAAGGTATTTACCCCTGTCATCAAATTAAAAGGGTATTTATTTAGCTCCTTAATAAAAGCATCCATGTCTCTTGGGTTGGTAATCATGATGCTGTGTCCGCCATGTTTTACCATCGTTAAGCAGTTTACGGTAAACGCAAAAATGTGGTATAAAGGTAAGGCGGTAATCACTACTTCCTTGCCCTCTTCCAATTGTCCATTCTCGGCATACATCCACGCCGAAATCATTTCCATGTTGGAAGCTACATTGCGGTGAGTTAACATCGCTCCTTTTGATACGCCCGTAGTACCGCCCGTGTATTGCAGCATGGCTACGTCGGTTAATTTTGCACGGTGTTTATTGAGCTTTAAGCGGCCGCCTGCACGTAGGGCATCGGTAAAACGAATGCGGTTAGGTAGTTGGTAGGCAGGTACCATTTTTTTGAGGTATTTTACTACAAAATTTACAATCAACTTTTTAGGAAAACCATGCATGTCGCCTACAGCTGTTGTGATGATGTGCTTTACATTGGTTTTACTAACAATTTCCTGCAAATTACTAGCAAAATTTTCTAGGATAATGACTGCCTTTACGCCTGCATCGTTAAACTGATGTTCCATTTCTCTGGGCGTGTATAGTGGGTTGGTGTTTACGATGGTTAAACCTGCTCGCATTGCTCCAAATAAGGCAACGGGATATTGCAGTAAGTTGGGCATCATAATCGCAATGGCATCGCCAGGTTTTAGGGCTAGGTTTTTTTGCAAGTAAGCCCCAAAAGATGCCGATAATTCGTCTATTTGCTTGTAGGTAAGTGTTGTATCCATACAAGTAAAAGCAGGACGATTGGCAAAGGTGCCAAAGCTGTTTTCTATTACCTCCGTTACATTCTCGTATCTATCAGGATTTATTTCGTGTGGTACGCCTTCAGGATAGTTTTTATGCCATAATTTTTCTGCTACCATTGGTGTTGTTTTTTATCATTACTTAGTAGTAAGGAATCTGGGATTTTAATTGATGTAGTGTCAAAGATAAAAAAAAATGAGGAAAGCAGGAGGTTTGTAGATAGGTGTTACCAAATCAATTTATACAGCCCTAAAAATTTAACAATGGCAATAAGTATCACACCAATTAATAAGCGACGCACCCATATATTGGCATTTTCATATTTGGAGGCATAAGTTGCACCTATCCATGCGCCAATGCTTTGCCCAACGGTAAGGAGAATGGCGAAAAACCAATTTACTTGTCCGTGATAAAGGAAAAGGAGTAGGGCTGGGGTGGTAAAAAAAATAACGATGAGCAGTTTTACGCCATTGGCTTTGCTTAAACTGTAACCTGCGCCTAGTACTAAAGTGGTGAGTAATAAAACGCCTACGCCTGCTTGTATAAATCCACCATGCATACCTACCAAAAACATGGCGGCAATAGTAGCAGGGCTTTTTATTTTACTAGGATCGACCATCTGATCGGCTAACCATTTTTTAGGATTTACGAGTACCAATCCTAGCAGCACAATCATTAAAATACCTAGGGCTAAATTCATGGTTGCTTCGTCTAAATCTACGGCTATTAGTGCGCCAATAATTGCGCCTAACACGGCAGGCACAATAAGCCACCAAACGCCTTCCTTGTGTACCATGCCGTTGCGCTTAAAGGTTTGGTAGCCAATAATGCTTTGCACAATTACGCCTACTCTATTAGTGCCATTGGCCATGGTTGGCGATAAGCCCAAAAATACGAGCAAGGATAGGGTGATTGCAGAACCGTTTCCTGCTAGGGTGTTGATGAATCCTGCTACAATGCCTGCTAGGATGATGAGGGGGTAAAGGTACCAGGCGATGTCCATTTTTTGTGTTTAAGGTTTGATTTTTTAAATGCTTGGAAGATAGGGGCTTTTTATTTAAAATTTAGAATCGAAGATTGAGAATTTAGAATTTTTTATGCTGGCGATTGGGTTTCTCTAAAAAAAGAAAGCGATGGCAAATTAAATTACCATCGCTTATTTTTGCATAATTAGTACTTGTGTTTTTAGAACCTTGGGCAACTTAATGCGCTGCTTTGCTGACGTACACGGGCTGTATAAACCACCGCTATTTCGTAGCCGCCACGATTGTTATCGAGGGCAGCGGTCGTACCCATGCTTAGGTCGTAGCTAAGACCTACGCTTAGGGTGTTAAAATCTATTTTAGTTGCTAGTACTAGGGCGGTTAAACCCATGCCATTGTCTATATGACTGCCTAGGCGCATCCACGCACCTAAATTAAAGGCTTTGTCTAATTGTGTGCGGCGGTCGCTGTCTAAAATAAAGCGTACAAAAGTACCCGCTTCTAGTTTGTTGTGTATGCCTTGTTTAATAAAGTAGGCACTAGGTACAATATCAATTATTTCGGAAACGGGTACACTACCGCCTACTTGTGTAGATATTTTGCTCATGTACTTATCGGGTTCGTTGCTGGGCGTAAATGCGACATTGGGATTTAAAAAGTGATACATCCCACCGCCTGCATACACATTGGTACGGGAGTTAGGGGCCATATAAAACATGGCTCCTGCGGCTAGGTTGCTGCGCCAGATGGTGGTTGTTTCAAAATTTTCGCTCGCAGAAATACTCGGTTCAAACCCTACACCATCGTATTGATTGCCAAATTGTGCGCTGCTTAAATCAAATCCTTTTTGTACAAAACCAGCTTCTACGCCAAGCGAGAAAAAAGTAGTTTCGCTTAAGCCTACATTGTAGGCTACTGCCGCATCAATATAGTTGGTGCCAAAACCTAAATCACCACCCTTGTCGTTGTACAGCAGTAAACCTACCGCTAGTCGGTCGTGTTCTTTGGCCCCTTTAAAGGTCATGTCAACAGAGCCAGTTACGGTACGAAACGCTGCGCCTGGCATTACCGACGACCATTGATTGCGGTATACTGCCGCTACTCGCACATCGCCATTCATAATGCCCGTCATAGCAGGATTAATGTACAAAGGCGTTGCATAGTTTTGCGAAAAGTGAGGATCTTGCGCTTTTAAACTATTAGCCGTACTTAACCATAAAGCCGCACTCGCTAAGAGCAATAAAAGGAAGTTGTTTATGTTGAAATATTTCATGAACTAGGTTCTATTTTTTGATTAGTAGTCAGTAGTCTTTTAGTGGTCAGTAGTCAGACCGTTTGCTTCGCTCTCTGTCAGATCGCTTCGCTGTCAGTTTTTTATGCTGACGATTTTTTTTTAGTGGTCAGGTTTAATGTTGCAATCCCGTAGGGATGACCGACCTTGTAGCCCTAGAATTCATTCTAGGGTTCGGTTTTCCCAACAAACAAATAATGCAATCCTATAAGAGATGACCGACCTTGTAGCCCAAGCATTTATTCTAGGGTTTACCGAATAAGCGTGATGTTTCCTTTACGTTGTTCTTTTTGTCCATCGTAGAAAATGATTTCTACCATATACATGTATACGCCAGCATTGACCATCTTTTTATCGCTAGAGCCATCCCATCCTTTGTCAACATCGTTGGTGTAGTAAATTTTACTTCCCCAGCGGTCAAAAATGCTGAGTTCGATGGCTTCGATGCCTTTTCCTAAGATTAAGAAATTATCGTTGTTGCCATCTTCGTTAGGCGTAAAAATATTAGGGATATAAATGCTACGGTCGGAAACTACTCGTATGGTAACGCTGTCGGTTGCTTCACATCCGTCGGCACTTGTTGCTAGTACGGTGTAGGTACTTGTTTCTTCGGGCAGTGCTAAAGGCGAAGCACAATCTATGCAGCTTATATTGTAGTTGGGCGACCATAAAAAGGTAGCTTCTCCACCGTCGCTTACTTCGGCTAGGGCGTTTAGTTGTGTTTGTTCGTAAGTTTCGATGAGTTCGGGCGTTGCCGAAGCCGTTACGCTTATTCCTATTTTGGTAATTGGTTGACTAACACTTGCCGTAGGACAAAGGGCGTTTTCTACATCTAAAGTAATGAGGTGTTCGCCTGCGCTGTCCCATTGCACGACTATGGTATCGCCATCATCGAGTAAAATTTCTCCTTCGGTTATATCCCACAAATAAGTTACATCATCGCCTAGGTGATCGCCTGTGTATACAATGGTGTCTACCTCATGATAACAAGCAGAAGCAATAGATTCAAAATCGAGTAGTAAAAACTCGGTAACCGTTGTTGTTAAGGTGATAGAGTCGATGCAGAAATTAGAAAAATCTTCGTAGACCACCGTAACTTCGTGTGTACCTACCCCTGCTTCGTTAGGATCGAAGGTGTTGAGGATGGTAATGCCAGTTCCGCTATAGGAAACCAGCGTTTCGTCTAGGGCGGGAGTTGTTAACAAAGTAGGTTCTGAGTTTACACAGTACTCACTTTGCAAGCCTATTGTGGTCATATCTGGCGGAGCCAAAATATTTATCCCTGTAGAATCAGTAGTTGTACAACTCGAAACAGGATCGATAAAGTTGTATTTTAGTACGTAGTTGCCAGGTGTTAATTGTGCTGGAATAAAATAATTAGACACGGCCCCGTCTAGTAAAAAATAAGCACCAGTAGCAATGTTGCCTTCATAAAAAACCGTATCCAAGCTATTGCCACAGAAAAAGTTAACCGTAGGAGCTAATATTTCTGCCGCCTGACTTACATCGCTCACCTGAATAGTTTCGGTACAGGTAGAGCCATCAGGAGCAGTACAGGTTACTGTATATACACCTGGGTTAAGCGGATTAAAAATATAAGAACCACTAGAAGGTAATACGCCTGGGGTAATACTAAAATTACCTCCTTCGCAACCATTTAACTGTAAAGGTAATTGGTCTACGCATATAAACAGGGGTGGTGTTAAGGGGGATGGACCTTCGCCTAAGGTAATACACTGTGCTTGGGCAAACTGCCCCATTAACAAAGCTAGTATTAACAGAAAAAATTTATTCATTGAACAGTTTTTTTTTAATGGTCAGTAGTCAGATCATTCGCTAACGCACCTTGTCAGAACGCTGCGCTGTCAGTTTTCCTGCTGACGTTTTTTTTTTAGTGGTCAGTTTCCAGTAGTCAGTATTATGCTGACGGTTTTTTTTACTAGTCAGTTTCCAGTTGACTTGCTGACGATTGCTCGCAGTTAGTATTTCGTGTGGATGTGTGGACGTTTTTTAAGGCAGTTTTTGGAGTTGATTGGGCATAACAATCGTTGTTGCATAAAGGCAACAGTAGGATTGTATGCTATCATTTACAAAATTTATGCCTATAAGCTTTTAACGGGATATTTTTTTTTTATTGTAAGCGAAGTGTTAAATCCAGAAAAGCTTGCCGAACGGCTAGACTAGTGTTATATGGCTAACAGTTAGCTTTCAATAAATGATGTATTTATGACATTGTTAGGTCGTAATGT
>JAHDBT010000233.1 GCA_020630215.1 Bacteroidota bacterium | reverse complement strand
TTTGTAGAATGTAGAAAGTAGTAGGACGTATGATAGACACTAATAAAAAAAATTACCACCAAAATATTATCGACTATTACCAAGCTGGCGAAGTTTCGTACCGAGATGTATGGGATTTGGACAACAGCATGGCCATACATTTTGGTTATTGGGATGCTACTACTCGCACGTTCCCACAATCCTTGCTGCGCTTTAATGAAGTGTTGATGCAATTGGCAAATATTACCCGAAAAGACAAAGTGCTTGATGCTGGATGTGGTGTAGGTGGCAGCAGCATTTACCTAGCACAACACACGGGCTGCACTGCTACAGGCATTACCCTTAGCGAACAACAAGTGCAAAAAGCACAACAAAATGCCCAACAAAAAGAGGTGGCACATTTGGTTAACTTTGAAGCAGCCGACTACACACAAACCCATTTCCCCGATGAAAGTTTTGATGTGGTTTGGGCTTTGGAAAGTGTTTGCTACGCCCTAGACAAAGCCGATTTTATTAAGGAAGCTTTTCGCCTGCTAAAAAAAGGAGGCCGCCTAATTGTTGCCGATGGTTTTGCTGCTGATAGAATATATAATGATGCTCAAAAACAAATCATGGATAATTGGTGCCATGCTTGGGCTTTAAAGGAATTGGTGAGCATGAAAACATTTGAAAAAGTAGCCGTAGATACGGGTTTTACACAAACCTATTGCAAGGATGTGAGTCAACAGGTGATGCATTCGTCGAGGCGGTTGTATCGTTTATCTTTGTTGGCTGCTGCGGTTGGAAGGATGCACAAATTAGTGGGTAAAAATTATGGGAATTACCACACGCTAAACAATGGTAAAGGAGCTTATTACCAATACAAAGCGATGAAGCAAGGGCTTTGGCAGTATGGTATTTTTTATGGAGAAAAAAGTTAAAAACCAACATTTGATTAATGAAATTGTTAAACCCCTCTACCTTCTACAAAAACACTACTTCCCACTCTCTCCTGCTACTACAATTACAATTTCCCCTTTCACTTTTTTCTTTTCAAAATGTGCAGCTAATTCTGCTAGGGTTCCTCTTGCATTTTCTTCAAACATTTTTGTGAGTTCGCGCGATACGGCGGCGGGTCTATCTTCGCCAAGGTGTTCGGCTAGTTGCTTTAGGGTTTTTACTAGGCGGTAGGGCGATTCGTAAAATACCATCGTGCGTTTTTCGCCTACGAGAGCTTTCAATCGGGTTTGTTTGCCTTTTTTTTGTGGTAGAAATCCCTCGAAGCAAAACCGTTCGCAGGGTAAGCCAGAGTTAACAAGGGCAGGTACAAATGCGGTTGGGCCAGGCAAACTTTCTACTTTTACGCCTGCTTGTAAACAGGCTCTCACCAACAAAAATCCAGGGTCGGAAATACCTGGTGTGCCCGCATCGCTGATTAAGGCCATAACAGTTCCTCCTAGTAATTCTTCTATTGTTTTTTCTAAAGTGTGGTGTTCGTTGTGGGCATGATGTGATTGCAGCGGCTTGGATATTTGTAAATGATTGAGCAGCTTTTTGCTTATCCGAGTATCTTCTGCCAAGATAAGATCGACCTCTTTTAGTATACGAATGGCTCGTAAGGTAATATCTTCTAAATTGCCGATGGGGGTTGGTACGAGGTAGAGCATTGGAGGTTTGATTCTTGATTTTTAATATGCGATTTTTGATTTTTTTCCTGCTAATGCTAGGGAGGATTTTTGATTCCTGATTTTTGAAATTCGATTGTTGATTTTTCCTGCTGACGTTAGGAGGATTCATTTAAAATTTAGAATCGAGGATTTAGGATTTAAAATTTTTGACATGCTGACGCTGAGGGGATTTCTGATTGTTGATTTTTGGTATTTGATTCTTGATTTTACCTGCTGGCAATCCTTTTTTTTGGGGGGGGGGAATAAGAACCCTATTTTTTGTTAGAAGGGGTAGAGAAAATTCATGAATTTTCTCTACAGCTAACGGATTAAAGTTTGATTGCCAATTATTAAATTTTATCAATTGACGTTAGCATCCAAAAAATCCAAACATCCAATCCATCCAAATTCAGACAGTTACATCAGCATAACATCCAAAAAATCCATACATCCAAGCCATCCAAATTAATACAATTACATCAGCATAGTAAACAACGTATACCTAGCATTAAGACTTACTATTTTTCAAAAAAATAGTAAGTCTTATGTCCTCTCCTTTCATCTTCATCTTAATTCCTAGTAAGCCTTCGCAAACAACACTCGCTTATTAGAAGGTTTGCCACTGTAAACGCAAACACCTTCTTCCTCTTCCGCATCCAATGGGATGCAGCGGATAGTGGCTTTGGTTTCTTTTTTAATGGCATCTTCGGTTTCGGCAGTGCCATCCCAATGTGCTAGGATAAAGCCGCCTTTGCCTTCTAATACTTCCTTAAATGCTTCATAAGAATCTACTTTTGTGGTGTGTGATTCTCGGTAGTTTAACGCTTTGTTGTAGATGCCTTCTTGCACTTCTACTAGTAAATGCTTGATGGTTTGCGCTAGGTTTTCTACGGGATATTGTTTTTTCTCTCCCGTATCTCTCCTAGCAATTTCTACCACTCCTTGGTCTAAATCACGGAAACCTAGGGTAATGCGTAAAGGTACACCTTTGAGTTCGTATTCGGCAAATTTAAAACCAGAGCGTTTGCTGTCGTCGTCGTCGTATTTAAAGCGGATGTCTGTGCCTAGTTCGGTTTTTAGCTTGGCCACTAGGTCGTCTAATTCGCCTTTACGGTCGATTGTTTTTTTGTTGATTAGCGGAATAGCGACTACTTGTATAGGGGCTAATTTAGGTGGTAATATCAAGCCATCATCATCAGAGTGTGCCATAATTAGTGCGCCCATCATACGGGTACTTACGCCCCAAGAAGTTGCCCAAACATATTCTTCCTGATTATTTTTGTCTCGGTATTTTACATCAAAAGCTTTGGCAAAATTTTGTCCTAAAAAGTGCGAGGTTCCCATTTGTAAAGCTTTGCCATCTTGCATCAATCCTTCGGTCGTGTAGGTTTCGTCGGCTCCTGCAAAACGTTCGCTTTCGCTTTTGTAGCCTGTAATTACTGGAATCGCCAAGTAGTTGTGCATGAAATTAGAATATTCCGTTAGTATTAATTCTGCTTCTGCTACGGCTTCGGCTTTGTTGGCGTGTGCAGTATGTCCTTCTTGCCAATGAAATTCGGCGGTACGCAAAAATAAACGAGTACGCATTTCCCAACGTACTACATTTGCCCATTGGTTAATGAGCAATGGTAAATCACGGTGCGAATTGATCCAGTTTTTATAGCTGTTCCAAATAATGGTTTCCGAAGTAGGTCGTACAATGAGTTCTTCTTCTAGTTTCGCTTCGGGATCTACAATTACGCCTCCGCCATTGGGGTCGTTTTTTAGGCGGTAATGGGTTACTACGGCACATTCCTTTGCAAATCCTTCTACGTGTGCAGCTTCTTTGCTCAAAAAGCTTTTGGGTATAAACAAGGGAAACGATGCGTTTACATGTCCTGTTGCTTTAAAACGGGCATCTAATACTTCTTTCATTTTTTCCCATATTGCCCATCCGTAGGGCTTTATTACCATGCATCCTCTTACTGCCGAGTGTTCGGCTAATCCTGCTTTGGTTACCAAATCGGTATACCATTTTGCCGCATCTTCGGCCCTGCTGGTAATTCCTTTGTCTTTACTCATTGTTTGTTAATTTTTTTAGTGGCCAGTTTTTAGTGGCCAGGAGTCAGTTTCTTTTTAGTGGTCAGATCATTCGCTGCGCTCATTGTCAGTGGTCAGACCGCTTCGCTGTCAGTTGATATGCTGACGGGTTTTTAGTGGGCAGCTCATTCGCTGCGCTCATAGTCAGTTGATATACTTACGTTTTTTAGGGGGTTGTTTGTTTTCATGGCCAACTTTTAGCTCAAAAACGCTGCAAGATAATTAACCTAACACTAAGCACAAAACAAGTGGGGATTATTTATTGTTCCATTAAGCAGCTAATTTTGTAAAAGAGGGCTTTTTATAGCGTAAGCAGTTGCTAATTGGGGTTATACCAACTACTCAATAATTGCAAATATTCCTACTCCACTATTTTATACTTCTCCCTAACAACCTGCTTACGATAAGCTCCAAAGTGCCACCATTCAGAATCAATGGGGCGGAAACCTGCTTTTTTCATGAGGTTGCGCAATTGCATTCGGTTTTGAACTTGCTGTTTATTGAGTTTTCCTTCGGCAAGCATTTGTTGGTGATAACGGGGTTGTGCTAAAGGTCCAAAAAAATCGAAGGGTGTACCCATATCTAGTTGTTCTCCTTGTGCGTTGGCAATGGTTAAATCGACTGCCGTGCCGTAGTTGTGCATCGAACCGCCGCCATAAGGAGAAGCTACATATCGAGCTTCCTCAGTACCTTTTACAATATCCCACATTTGATGCTGTACGCTTAACGGACGGGTGCAATCTAGTAGCAATAAGCTGTAATCGGGTTGTTGTTCTTTTAAAAGGGCTTGCGCTTTGGCTAACATTTTTACCACATCTGCCTGTAAATAACATTTGTTGATGCTGCCATATACATTTTTTTCTAGGAAATTATTTTGGGAAGCATACCGCAAATCAACTTGTAAATCGGGGCGTTCTGTTTGGGCATCTACTAGACCTGCGGCTAAATATTGTTGTTCTAATGGGCTTATTTTAGGAGGTGATGCCGCCTGTTTTACTAAGGAATCTGCAAGGATTTTGGGTGATTTTTTGGCAAGCGTATCTGTAGGAGTATTACTAGCAGACGACTTAGCTTTTCCTGCTTTTTTGCTAGTAGTTTCCAAGGAATTTTGGCTTTGAAAGGCCAGCCAATTTACAACAATCAACAGTACTATTAACACCCCATGAAAGAGGTTTCTTTTCCACTTCAAATTCATATTGCAACAATGTTTAAGGTAAACAAATGAGCGTAGTGATAAAGAGTGGATTTTTTTTAGTAGTTAGTAGAGAGCCGTAGGTATTTAGACGGTTCCGCATTGCGTCGCCGTTTAGAAAGGGGAGGTATTCTTTTGCTATTTAGTATGATTTTATTTATCCATTTAAAATCCCACTAAGCCTCGTCCTGTTTTTACAATTTTACCTTCTTCTTTTAATTTTTTCATCAACTTATCTAAAATACCATTGATAAAATCTTTGCTTTTAGGCGTACTGTAAATTTTCGATATATCAATATATTCGTTAATGGTTACTTTTACAGGAATAGTTGGGAAGTGCAGCAATTCGCAAAGGGCTAGTTTCAGCAAAATAATGTCTACTTGGGTGATACGTTCTATTTCCCAATTTTTTAATTGAGGTTTGATAAGCTCAACTAATTCCTCGTCATTTTCTACGGTTTTGCGTACTAGGTTTTTGGCAAAGGTTACCTTTTCATTCCAATCTTTGGGGTCGTTTAAAAAAATAGAACGTTCGACGTTTTCTTTATAGTTGGCTACATTGTTGGCCATGGCAGTTGTCGCCATTGTATAATCGTCGAAAAAGTTAAAAAAGTGGTCTTCTAAATGTGCTTGAAATCCTTCGTGTGAGTTGATAACATTGCGGCAATAATTTTTTAATACGGCTTGGTTTTCTTTTTCGGTATGTTTTTCGGTTTGCGTATATTTAGTGTAGGCTTTTTGTCTTATCCAAGCTTTGTACAAGTCCTTTATCATATCCTTTTCTAAAAAAGGCATCACCTTTGCATTTTTAAATGCAGCTTGCAGGGTAACATTTTCCGAAATATGAGTGATAATAGGATGTGCTGCAATTCGAGTATCTACATTTTTATCGGCATCCGTTCGCAGGTGTTTTTTACTTCTACGTTCCTTATCCTCTTGGGCGTACTGTGCCACTTTGGTCATTACCCAAGTATTGTACAAATACAAGCGATAAGCTTCGTCGATACTTTGTAATAATTGTTGCACCAAACTAGAAACCTTCGTATCGCTACTCTGACTGTGTGCGTATAATGTCTGCATGGCTTTTACACGCAAAGCTCTTCTACTAAGCATAAATAGGTTAATCAAAAAGAGTGATTAATAATGATGGTGTAAAATTAAGTAAATTTATACTTAGTAAGCATATTTTTGTTGGTTTATTTATAGAAAACTCTTTCGTCTTTAATTTTTAAGCCCAAGATGCTGCATTTTTTCCTTTAGCAAGCAGGTTTTGTAAGTTCTTTTAGGCATCCTTAAATATCGAATAATGAACATCGAACACGGAATGCGGAAGTTTTCCTACTGGAGGTAAATTCTTCCTATGTAAAATTGCTAAATGATTATTTTCACCTTTAATTTTAAGTACCTATATTCAAATAATCGACACTTTTAACCCGCTTTTTTTCCGCTATTCGTTGTTGGAGATACTCGCCGTAGCTTTTAATAGCCGCAAGCGGTTCTCTTAGCTTAAATATCGCCTTTCTCCGCAAGCGGTTCATTCCGTTTAAATGCATCAAAATGCATTTATTTTGCTGTGCAAAAATCACTCATTCCTATTTTGCTATCGCAAAAAACACACGTTCATAGCTGCGTTTTCCGCCTAGTCTAGCGAAAAAAAATTTATTGCAAAAATAGTGTCGATTATTTAAACACAGGTACTTAGTACTTCCTTCCCTTCATCATTCCGTGTTCGATATTCAAAAAACACACTACTCCCCCATCAAAAACATTTCTATTTCCTTATTCACCTCCACCGGAAATTCTTCTTGCGGAAAATGCCCTGCCTTAAATTTCACCAACTGATACTGATTTAAATTACTCGTCCATTTTTGCAAATGTCGCTCTTGGAAAAACTCGTCTTCTGTTCCCCATAAAATAAGAATCTTTTTATCGGCAATATTGCCTCGCTTTTCCCAAAGTTGCTCGTACCAATCGGAGTTACCAAGTAGGCTGTGTCCTAGTAGCAAAGGGCCGTTTCGCAAAGCTACTTTAGGAAATACTTTTTTGTAGTGCCCATGCGTTTTTTTGCTCAACTGTTTTTTATTGTAAAATCCTTTCTTCAGCAATACATTGGCAGAAAAGTTGAGTTGCTTGTATAAAAATTTTCCGATGCCCGAATGTAATATGCGATCTATTTTTTGTACGCCTTCGTCGCTTTTGGTTTCCCACATCCAAGTGTTAAATAGAATAATTTGTGCTACATTTTCGGGATGATTAACGGCATAGGATAAGCCTATTGGCCCACCAAAATCGTGTACGACTAGGGTAATGTTTTTTAATTGCATGTGGTCGATAAACTGTGCTAAATTTTGAGCTAGGTTTTGGGCACTGTAATCGTATTGCTTTGGTTTATCGGATAAGCCAAAGCCGATGTGGTCGATGGCGATGGTGCGGTAATTTTGAGCTAGGTTCTTTACCATTTCCCGATACAAAAACGACCAAGTTGGCGTACCATGTACTAGTAAAACGACAGGCGCATCTCTAGGCCCTTCGTCTATATAATGCATCTGCTGCCCATCAATTGTTTGGAAATTGTGGCTAAATGGATAAGCGGTTTTATCTAACCATTTAGGGCTTTGGTACTTGGTGTTTCTATTTGTGCTTGTATTTACTCCCTCGTTTGTAGGGTTGTTTGCTAGGAGTTGACTATTCGTACTCATAATGCTGCTGATTAAAATAATGGAAATTAATGTTTTCATGTCTTTTTGTTTTTGCTGTTTAATACAGTGTGTAAAAAGTTTCTTGCAATTTTTGGTGAGCTATTTTTGTGTTAGACGAGGCGCAAAGCGCAAACGTAGCCTAAGCTACAGTGAGCATTTGCAACGAAGGATAGCGCAAAAATAGCCAGCTAAAATGCATAGAAACTTTTTAAACACTGTATTTAATCTTCTACAAAGAAAAAGGAAAACAAAATGGGAAATCTTAAGCTAGATTAAGAAAGCTTCTTTTGATTTTTGATTCTTGATTTTTGAAATGGGATTTTTGATTTTTTCCTGCTGGCGTAATTGTCTGAATTTGGATGGACTGGATGTAAGGATTTTTTGGATGTTATGTTGATGTAATTCTTTGATTTTAACCAAAAGCCTCTTAAACTGCAATACTTTTGCAAAAAAACGGTAATAAATTGGAATTGCTTTTTTTTCGTAGACTTTACATTATTAACTAATGGCTAAAATCGCTAACTTGGAAACGATTTTTATTTCTCTCATAAGCACAAACTCTACAGTAACCCATTATGTCCAAAGACAAAAAGCAAAACACCTCTACCAAAACTGATAGTGAAAATACCAAAACAGCTACCGAAGTCGCCACAACAGATGCTGCTAATGACGCTCCCGAAACATCGCAACCAATTGGTGTAAAGTTTGGCACTTTTCAAGGGGTGTTTACTCCTGCCGTACTCACTATCCTTGGCGTTATTATGTACCTGCGCGAAGGCTGGGTAGTTGGCAACGCTGGTTTGCTAGGGGCAATTGGGGTAATTTTACTGGCTTGTACCATCACTTTTTTTACTGCCTTATCTATGTCCTCCATTACCACCAACATTAGAATTGGGGCAGGTGGCGCATTTTCCATTATTGCACAATCGCTAGGATTAGAGGCAGGTGGCGCAATTGGTATTCCGCTGTATATTTCGCAGGCATTGGCAGTAGCCATGTATATTTTTGGTTTTCGAGAGGGTTGGAATTGGATTTTTCCCGAACACCCTGCCTTGATTGTTGACATGGTGAGTTTTGCCTTTGTGTTTATTGTGGTGAATATTAGTACCGACTTTGCCTTTAAGCTGCAATACGTTATCATGGCCATTATTTTGGGTTCGTTGGTATCTATTTTTGGAGCTTTGTTTGTCGCCGATTTGAATTATAATTTTGAATGGTTTGGGCAATATCCTGGCTCGCCAGAAAACAATTTTAGTGGCAGCAATTTTTGGATAGTTTTTGCCGTGTATTTCCCGGCGGTAACGGGAATTATGGCAGGCGCAAATATGTCGGGCGATTTAAAAAATCCTCGTAAAAATATTCCTGTGGGTACTATAACGGCAATTGTTTTGAGTACTCTTGTTTACATCGCACTAGCCGTTGTACTAGCCTTATTAGCCACGCCGCAAGAGTTGGTTAGCAATTACAATATCCTGATTGATAAAGCATTGTGGGCACCTATTGTACTAGCAGGGTTACTAGGCGCAACCTTCTCTTCTGCCCTCTCCTCTTTGGTTGGTGCGCCTCGTATTTTATATGCACTCGGACAAAATAACATCCTCTTTTTTAATGATAAACTCACTAAAGTAGATAAAAAAGGCGAACCTCGAACCGCTTTAATGATTACCGCTTTAGTGGTACTAGCAGCCTTATTATTACGCAACCTCAACGCCATTGCTCCACTCATTACCATGTTTTTTATGATTACTTATGCCATGATTAATGTGGTGGTTTTAGTAGAACAAGGACTTGGCCAAATTAGCTTTCGGCCTACGCTTAGAGTGCCAATTATTATTCCTTTGTTGGGTGCTTTAGGCTGCTTTTTTGTGATGTTTATTATCAATGCCGTTTTTGGTTTAATCTCTATTGTAATTGTATTGGCGGCTTATGTTTTATTGGTTAGAAAAAAACTAGAAACCCAACAAGGAGATGCTAGAAGTGGCGTATTTAATGCTTTGGCAGAATGGTCGGCAAGGGTGGTTAACAAATTACCCGAAGCCAAAGAACGTTCTTGGCAGCCCAACTTATTGATTCCTGTAACGGAAGCCAATGATGTGTTGCGGGCTTATAAGGTGATTTATACTTTGGTAAACCCTAGAGGCTCGATAAAGATACTGGGTTTTACTACAGACGAAGACAGTGAGAAAAGCCAAGCATTAAATAAACGCCTAGAAGAATTATCGGCTTATTTTGGCGAACAGGATGTTAGTGCTAGGGCTGCCTTGGTGCAAAGTCCTAGTTTAGAGCAAGGGGTTACTACTAGTATGCAGTCTTTAAAAGCGGCATTTTTCCGTCCAAATATTTTGTTTTTAAGCTTAACCGATGATGCCCAAAATGATGTCATGAAAGCCAATTTAATGCGACAGGCTCGTAATTATGGCATGGGGGCAATGCTGTTTGTACCTTACCGAAAAGTAGGTTTAGGCCTAGAAAAAACCATTAATATGTGGGTATATTTTAACAATTTAGAGGAGGAAATTGTGTACCGTACTCAGCATATTAATTTAGCCATTCTGTGTTCTTATTTACTACAACAAAACTGGAAAGCCAAATGCAATTTCATTACCGTTTTACACCCTGCCGAGGGCGTTAGTCCAGAAGCAGAAACCGAAAAAGCGCAAGCCTATATGGACAAACTAAAGGTGCTTGCTCGTATTCCAGATAGCACCCATTTTTACTACACTTTTAACGAACATTACAAAGCCCTCGACAAACAAGTCCCCCACGCCGACCTTAACATCTTCTCCCTTCGTGGCGACCGTATGGATATGCAGCGCATCCGAGAACGAGTAGATAGTTTGGAAACGTCTTGTTTGTTTTTATTGGATTCGGGGCTGGAAAATGCTTTGGTTTAGGACTGTAGCATTTAACTTGTTTAGGATTCCCACGGAGGCGCACGGAGTTTTTTGGGCTTTGTGGTTTGCTTTTGTTAGTATGATTGGAGCTTGTAAATTTGGAGGAACTTAGTTCGTGTGTTTTAGTTTTTTTTGACGGTATGTTTCAACAGCCTAAGAAGATAGTTGACACTTTTAGCCGAAAGCCACAGGCTTGAATACCGCTATACTCAACCACATTGGGTTTTGTGCATTTCCATATTTATTATTTTATCTATTT
>JAHDBT010000232.1 GCA_020630215.1 Bacteroidota bacterium | reverse complement strand
CTGCTGCTCCTGCTGCGGCTATTGCTTGGGTGCAGGAGGTTGTGGTAATTTGGGCGGTTGATGGGGGAATTTGAGTAATGGTTATTTGGTCTGTAGCGGTACACCCGTTTTCAGCTGTTACCTCTAAAGTATAAATACCAGCCTCATTAACAATTATATCGGCAGAGGTGACATTGCCCGTTATATTGCCCGCAACAGTTGACCACTCAAAGTCTGAACCTATTGTAGAATCGCTACTACTTAATGCAATGCTTGTTACAGCACAGGTTAACTCATTATCACCTGTAATAACGGCTACAGGAGTGTCTGTATCTGCTGTAATTGTAATCGATTCAGATGCGGTACAGCCATTATCTGCTGTAACTGTTACTTTGTAGGTGCCTGATTCATTTACAGTTGGTGTCAAAGTAGTAGCATCACTTACAATGTTGCCCGAATCGGTTTCCCATTGATAACTAGTAGCACTAGATGTGGCATTGAGTGTAATACTTGTTGTTTCACAAGAAATAGTTTCTGGCATAGCAATAACAACAGTAGGAGGAGTAATATCTTGTGTTATCATTACTGATTTTTCTGCAGTACACCCGTTTTCAGTTGTTACTTCTAAAGTATAAGTACCTGGTGTATCAACTGAAATAGAAGATAAACTAGGATCGAGTATTGTACTTCCTCCTTCAGTTGACCAAGCATAGGTAACGCCGCTAGGGCTAGAATCTTCACCGCTTAAATTGATGTTCGTAGTCATACAATTTAAAATTGTTTCACCAGTAATAGTTGCTTCTGGAATATTCGTATCTTCGGCAACATTTATGGAGGTTTCAGCAGTACAGTTATTATTGTCAGTAATGGTAACAGCATAAGTGCCACCTGATAAGCCTGTAGCGGTTGCTGTTGTTTGACCTAAATCATCATCCCAAAGATAAGTGTAATCAATAGTAGCATCTGTAGGTGTTGCAGTTGCTTCTCCATTAGCTGTTCCACAAGTAGCATCAGTGGTTGTAAAAGAATGGGCTAAAGATGGGACCGTTATCGTTACTTCATCAACCGCAGTACAACCATTAGCATCACTAGCGGTTACCCAGTAGGTTGTAGTCGAAGAAGGATTGACTGTAATATTCATTCCTGTTTGCCCTGTATTCCATGAGTAGTTTGTTCCTCCATATGCAGTTAGGATAATATTTTCGCCCAGACAAATAGTTTGGTCTGATCCTGCATTGGCAGGAGGTAAATTATGTACGGTTACCGTTACTTCTTCAATAGCGGTACATCCACCAACATCTGTTATCGTTACTGAGTAAGTGTTAGATTCCTCTACTGTAATTGTTGGTGTGTCTTCTCCTGTACTCCAGAAATAGCTTGTTCCTCCTGATGCTACTAGGTCTGTAGTAGTACCATTGCATAAAACGGTTTGCCCTGTTATAGGAGACACTATAGGAACAACTACTTCGTTATAGCAGTAAATCTCTGATGTGCTATCATATGCAATATATACAATATAACTGCTAACATCTGTTTCAAAAGGACCTACTATCTCTGATTCTTGGCTATTATCCCAATTAAATGAACCCGAAGCAGCTCCTGTATCACTTTTTATCTTTATACGAGTATTATCTTCTATAAAACCATCAGGTGTAAGGGTTATTTCAAAAAATAATTCACAGTCTTCTATAATAGTATTTACTTCAAATTGATTTTGATTAATATCTGCTATATCTTCACTTGAAGGCTCAAAAGTAGCTAATACAGAATCTCCATTGGCATCAGAAACAGTTACAGTATATACAACAGGCTCTTTAATCAAAAATTGATTTTGCAACGTTGCTTCAAATGGAGGAATGACGGCTGGAGCATTCCAATATGGTAGTAAGTCAATAGGAACGGTAAACATGTCCATAGGTCCTTCTGTTGGAGAAGCCCAATTAATTGTATAGGGAGGGCAACCGCCAGAAGGCAGAGTATGAACAAGTTGCCCATGACCACATATCAAAAGGTTCGGGATATTAGTGACACTAAGAGGAGGAGAGGGTAATGGGGGATTTTCATTAGTTATATCTAATGTGATTCCATCCGATCCAGGGCCACTTAGCGACATATTTACTGAGGTGTCATCTGGATATTCTACCAATAAAGTAAACTCATTTGGAAATGAGCCACTTGATGAACCCCCTTCTTCAGTAAAATAAAAATCAACATTAATATTAATTTTTGTGAAGTTCCCATTACAAGGAGTTATAGCATAATTATCCATAAAATCTGTTGGAACTAGTGTCGAGAATGTAAACCCCGTTAAGCCTACTTGGTCTGGAGTGCAACCATAGAAACTAAGAGGTAAAAAGAACTCTTCTAATGAGGTAGTAGATGCGTCAAGATAATCAAAGGATAAATCAACATTAATAGTACTGCCATTGTGTAATTCGCCTATGTCATTACCACCAACAAGTATATCAATAGTGAATATGCCAGGATAGCCATCTACTTCGTTTATATCAACCATTATATTGAAGATTTGTTCTTCCTCGAGTACTTCCCCATAAACCCAATCCCCTCCTCCACATATACAGAGCATAAATAATGCAAAAAAGGATTTAAAAAATAGGGCTTGCTTAATTGTGCTTTTCATAAAAGTAAAGTTTAGTAAGATTAAAAAAATATAATTATTTGGTGCTAGGCAAAGCTTCGCCACACCTATTTTGTTGTTTTTTAAAATAAGTGTAAAAAAGAGGTAGTGTTAAAAGGTGTACTCGTTAATCTTAGAAAAAAAACTTTATCCTGTGTGAGGCACTTTTAGCTGTTTGTTTTGCCTTATTAAAGGCATATTAAGAGGAGGCTAAAAGATAGGAGTGTTTAGAAAAGAATTGTGGATAAACACGCTTAAACAGGATATATATTTATAACATTTTGTCATGCTATTGTGTAAATATAAACGATGTAATTTAATTATGCAAGTTTTAAGCTTTTTGTTTTTATGTAATTTTCAATATTTATCAATCTAAAAAAACAACTTTTTATTTAAAATTAACAATTTATTTACTCTGTAAGCAGTTTATTAAAAACAAGTTATAAACTTTTTTGTCTAAAATGAAATAAGCCTTCATATACCAGAATAAGCTTTTGGAAAAATAATAAATTTTTAAGATCATATAATTAGAATGTGCAAATATTATTGTTGGTTTCAAGTAAAATATAATTGCGCTATTGTGTAATGTTATTAAATGTAAAAAAGCGTTTGTTTAAACATCACTCTTTTACATACTAGTAGTAGCGGGTACACTTCACTTTAGGTAGCAAGCAGGCTTCTATACTACTATTTGCTTGGCAGTTTTTAGTGTCGTACAATCAATTACCTACAAAATAAGCGTAGTAAGTAGTCTTTATACATTATACTAAAGTACTTTCTACTGTACACTAAATAGCAAACACCATAAATACACTACTTACTTACTAAGCCCTAAAAATTCCCCCTAACACTAGCATAATTCCTCCCCATTACCTATCTTTGGCTAAAAAATAACAAGTATGCAAATTCCTGAAAATTTACGTTATACCAAAGACCATGAATGGGTAAAGGTAGTAGACGATTTAGTACTAGTGGGTATTACTAATTTTGCCCAAAAAGAACTGGGAGATATTGTATATGTAGAAATAGAAACCGAAGGCGAAACTTTGGACGAAGGAGACGTTTTTGGCACTATAGAAGCGGTAAAAGCAGTATCGGATTTATTTATGCCTGTTAGTGGCGAAGTAGTTGCTATTAACGAAGCCCTAGAAGACGCGCCAGAGTTGGTTAACCAAGATCCTTACGGTAAAGGATGGATGGTAAAAATAAAACCTGCTGATATAACTGCACTAAACCACTTGTTAGATGCAACTACTTATGCCGAATTGATAGGTGCTTAGTAATGCTAGTAGTAATAAAAAAAAATGCCCAATACTTAGCCATTGCTTGGATGGTTTTACTATTCATCCTATCAGTAGTGCCCATGAATACGGAACCTACTTACAATTGGTTTCCCTTATTAGGCATTGATACCGTGGCACATATTGTTTTTCATACTGTACTCGTTATTTTGTGGTGTTTAAGTTGGCACCATACGCAAATACTAAAAAAACGGCTCGTTTACGCCATTTCGATGTCATTTTCCTTTGGATTGTTCATCGAATTTTTCCAAGGCGCATTTTTACAGGGACGATATTTTGAAAATAGCGATTTAATTGCTAATATTATGGGAAGTTTCATCGGCCTTGCATTATATTATGCTTATGCCCGATATGAACTGTAACAATTGTGATCATAAATATAGAAAACGCACCATAGTTTTTGCCGCTATTGGCATAGCAGCAAACACTAATAAGAAAAGAAAATAGCTAAACAAAAATAAATTCACATGAGAGGTTTAATCCGATTTCTATCCGAATTATTCGGTTCGGGTTTGGGAGGAACAACAATAGGCATTTTAATAGGGCTTGCTGTCCTAGGTGTTCTATTTACTTTTCTTGCTAAACCTTTAAAAGATAAGCTTGGTCTTAGCCTTAGCGATCTTATCTTTTATGCCATTTTTGGCATCTTGGCACTAATAGGTGCTATGTACAATGCTAAGTTTTTACTTGTTTTATTTGGGGGTATTTTAGGCTCAATCGGTTTGTACAAACTTCTGTTTGGCGCACGCTCTACCGATGCTATTATAAAAGCACACGAAGACGATGAGGGCAAATATGTTGCAAAATATCCCGAAGCAAATATTTATAAATTTAGTGCGCCGTTTTTCTTAACTGGTCTATTAATTTCGATGGGTTTTGTAATGGCTTCCTTTTTGTGGGCAGAACAGCCAGAGGAAATAATGAGCTTAGGAGAAATTGAAATGGTTCCAGAAATCGAACAATTACCTCCTCCTAGTATTCAAAGACCTCCCCCCCCACCTCCACCTCCGCCACCTCCAAAATTGGAGATTGTAGAAGATGAGGAAATTATTGAAGAAGATGAACCTGAAATTCAAGAACTAGAAGTGGAAGAAGAAACAGTTGTTGAAATTCCAGAAGAAATTTTTGAGGAAGTGGTAGAAGAAGTAGAGGAAGAAGTTGTAGAGGAAGTGATAGAAGAAGAAGAACCCGAAGAACCTGAAATTTTTACCATTGTAGAGGATATGCCAGAGTTTCCTGGTGGACAAAAAGAACTGTTTAAGTTTTTAGGTAAACAAACACAGTACCCGCCAATGGCAAGAGAAAACGGTATTGAAGGTACAGTGTATGTTGGTTTTGTAGTACTAGAAGATGGCTCTATTTCGAGTGTACACATTAAGCGTGGATTGCCAGGCGGCGGCGCAGGATGTGACCAAGAAGCCATTAGAGTTGTTGGAAAAATGCCTAAATGGAAACCAGGTAAACAAAGAGGTAAACCAGTACGTGTTGCCTATACCCTACCGTTTAAGTTTAAACTAGAATAAGTTTTTTGTAGAACGTAGAGAAAATTCATGAATTTTCTTCACCACAATACATAATAAATATTTAATTGTAAAGCTGCTCTTCCTTATTATAGGAAGAGCAGCTTTTTTTGTTGGGGGCATTTCTTTTTCCGTTAACAATCGTTAAATTAACAATAACAAATAACTGCAATCGTTAACAAATTAACCTAAATTACGTTTATTTTAAAGATAAGTAGCCAAAAATAACCTCCATTTATAAATAAGGTACTAAGTTTGCTACTTGTTATTATTAGGTGACCAAACCCACCTGAAAGCGTAAAAATTAAAAAACATTTGGGCCTTTAACCCCTCCTTTATTTTATATACAATATGAAGAAATTATTGCTTGCATTTTTAAGTTTGTGGTTTATCTCGGCAGCACTATTAGCACAAACCAACGAAGATATTCGTTTAGCACACGATTATTACCAACGTGGCGAATACCAAAAAGCCGTTGTATTATACGAAAAGCTGTATAAAAAAAACAATGGACATCGCCATCACTACAGCAACTATTTTAAATCTTTGTTGGCTATAAAAGATTTTGACAATGCGGAAAAGCTGATTAAAAAGCAAATGAAAAAGTCGAAAGACAATCCTCTTTTTTATGTGGATATGGGTAAGCTGTACCAAAACAAAGATGAAAACCAAAAAGCAGAGGAACAGTTTGAGGAAGCTTTAAAAATGGCTAAATCACAAGATATTCCTTCTTTAGCAAATAACTTTGCTAATGCCGAGGAACACGATTTTGCTATTAAAACTTATTTAAGGGGTCGAGAATTAAACAAAGACGATAGAGCCTTTTCCTATGAATTAGCTAGGGCTTACAGCAAAAAAGGAAATACCCCCGAAATGATACGCAGCTACTTAGATTATGCCGTGGTGCTTCCTAAAAATATACAACGAGTACGCACCGAACTCTACAAAGTAAGCTCGGTAGAAGCCAATATGGAAGAACTCCAAACACAACTCTACGGACGTATACAAAAAGAACCCGAAGAGTTGGTCTATCCAGAATTGTTGATTTGGACTTTTAACCAACAAAAAGATTTTGAATCGGCATTAATACAAGTAAAAGCTATTGACCGTAGAATGCAAGAGGATGGCGACCGAATACTAAAATTAGCTCGACAAGCTACCGACGAAAAACAATACGATGTAGCTATTGATGCCTATGAATATGTAATAGCTAAAGGAGATGGTAGCCGACTTTTTATTCCTGGAAAAATAGAATTACTGCGTTGTAGAAACGAAAAGGTAACCAAATCGAGCAATTACACACAAGAAGATATTAGTACCTTAAAGGACGAGTATTTAGAGTTTTTTAAGATGTTTGGAAAAACATCTAATAACATTTCTACCATTAGAGAACTTGGGCATTTGTATGCCTACTATATAAACGATTTAGACAGCGCCATTAGCTTATTACATGAGGTAGTAGAAATGAATGGCGGTAGTCATGTTGCTAAGGCTAAAGCCAAACTCGATTTAGGCGATTACTACTTAATGAAAGACGAAGTTTGGGAAGCAACCCTGCTATATGCACAGGTAGATAAAGCTTTTAAAGACGATATTTTAGGAGAAGAAGCCCGTTTTCGCAATGCCAAATTATCTTATTATCATGGCGATTTTGAATGGGCGCAAGGACAACTCAATGTGCTTAAAGCTTCTACCTCCGAACTCATCTCGAATGATGCCCTAGAACTTTCGGTTTTTATTACAGATAATATGGGACTAGATACAACCGTAGTTCCCATGAAAATGTATGCCCGTTCGGATTTATTATTCCTTCAAAATAAAGTAACGGGAGCCATTGCCACCCTCGATTCTATTGACCGCATTTACCCTGGCCATATGTTAGCCGATGACATTTTACTAGTGCGTGCCAATGCTAAAATTAAAAACCAAGATTACAAAGGTGCAATGGTATACCTACAAACTATTTTAGAAAAATTTGGCACCGACCTATTGGCCGATAATGCCCTGTTTATGCTTGCCGAACTCAACGAATATCAATTTGAAGATAAAGCCAAAGCAATGGAACTTTACCAATCCATCCTAATCGATCATCCTGGTAGCTTATATGTTGCCGAAGCTCGTAAACGATTTAGAAAACTACGGGGCGATGCTATTAATTAGACTTTTGTAGAAGGTCTTGACGACTACGCTGCGCTTTGCCATTGTAAAGTGCGAGGTACTTTTACTTTCTAAGTGAAAGAGATAAATAAACAATTCTTATTTTAAAAAAAAAGGCGAACAACATTTTTTAGTTGTTCGCCTTTTTTATTGGTCGCTACTATTCAGTAACACATAATCGCTCGAAGCCATCCTTCTACCTTTAGCGAAGCGTACCTGCTACTTCCTACCATTTTGTTTAATACCTAATCGCCGATGTACCAATAATACTGGAATTAGGTAAATAGTAATTAAAGTCGGTTACACTTACGGTTCTATCTAGGTTAAGGTCGCCAGTTACATATTCGTTAATGAGGGAGGTTTGTGTAACATATAAATTAAAATCGCTTACCGAAAGTACGCCGTCTCCATTAAAGTCGCCGCCGTGCATGGCAAATTCGCCAGTATCCATTTCCTTTAACTGTCCAGTACCGTAAGCTTGTAGGCTGTCTATGGTGAAATCATATTCTAAAATGCCGTTGGCAACCGTAATTGGTACGGCACTCATCACATCCAAATGGTTGCGCTGGCGCAATACTACGTAGTACGATTGGCCCTCTACTAAATCGCATCCTAATGCGCCAATGGTTAAGCCGTTATCTAAAGAATTTACGCCAATACCTGCTCCTAAAGCGGCATCTACTACATAACCTAAATCGTACACTAATGCTGCTTTTTGACTTACTACGGTATTAAAGTTGTTAGCATCTCGCAGTTCTATTAGTATCCAATCTACTAGGTAAGTATACACTTCGTTACTAAGAGGAATGGCTTCTGTTCCAGTATAATTCCAGGGGGCAGTATTAAAAGGCTGCTCAGTAGGCAATACACTGTTACCCGATAATTGGCTGGTCATTTTAACAAATGAACTACCTGGCGTATAAGCCCCTTCTAGGAAAGCCCGTAATTGAATGCGTTTGGTTTCGGGATTTACGACTACGTGTTCGTAGGTACAGTCTCGTGCGTCTGTAGCGGTTACGATGTAAATACCTGTAGGAAGATTCGCTCTATAATCGCTTGTAGTATTACTATCATTCCAAGTATAAGTATAAGGAGGCGTGCCACCTGTTGCAATGGCTCTTACATTAAAATTACTACAATCAGAAGCAGTAACCAACTGATCGATGTGCAAGGGTTTGGGTTCTTCTACAGTTACGGTTGCATCCTGAAAACAACCATCATTATCACTAATCCCAAAAGTGTAGATACCTGCTTGTTGTACATCAATGTTAATATTTTGTGTGTCGTATAAAGGCACACACTCAAACCCACTATCAAATAAACCATACAGATAATAAGGCGAAGTGCCGCTGTTTACAGTTATATTAATTTCCCCGTCTACTCCTCCTGCACAACTTGCTGGCGTTGTTGTTGCGTCAATACTCATACCGTTATAGCATTCCAATAAACCTTCTCCTCCAGATATAAAAACGGGGTAATAATCAAACCCCGTCCAATTGGTTTCAATAAGCGTACCTCCAATATCGATAGATTCGGATACCCATGCAGAAACAATATAGGTAGTGCTAGAATCGGGTACAATAAATGTGTCGCCTGTGGTAGCAAATGCATTTCCATTTTGTAAAGGATACCACGAATAGTTAATATCAGTTACCAATCCTGCTTCGCAAGTAGGATCGACACTTAAAGATTGCCCAGAACTTTCACCTGATCCAGCTAAAAATATATCACATTGTGCACAGTCTTCTATACAACCTAAACGACGTATCGGAATAAAATGAGGTTCTGTAGTAATGGGGGTGTTGCAATCAAAACGAATATTGGCGTAACAAGGTATATTACTACAAGCGGGGGTGTTAAAATCGGCGGTTTGGATGGTAAATTTGATATATCCTTTGGTATCTTTCAGCGTAAAATCCTCGCCTATACCTGCTTGTTGTGTTCCTTCTAAGTTTTGCCCAAGAAACCCCCAAGATAAGCGGTCTACACCCATTTCCATTGGATATTCACTATTGGGATTGGGAATGTCTACCCCTCCAATATTTATTTCTTGAACCGTAGCAGTATTTAATAAATAATTAGCACTAACAGGTGTAACAATCAGGATATTAGTAGCGGGTCCAGTTCCTGTGTTTTGAAACTCTATGGTGTACGTTACTTCTTGCTGGGTATTAGGACAAATATATTCTCTATCCGAATACATCTCATTAGGGTCGTGCGATTTTACAGACCGTAAAGCAATATTTTCGCTATTGTTTACACAACCAGCATTAACCGATGCCGTACAGTCTACCAAGCTACCAGGTACTACGGTAGATTTGGTGGCTAGGGTAACAAAAATATTGCGCTGTACCCCAGGTGCCATATTACTAAAACTCCATCTCAACAAGCCACTATTTTCTTGTACTTGTGTACTACTGTATACTTCTCCATGATAGGTTTCTTGCCCGTTTACAAAATTAGTATTACCTGCATGTACATTAGAAAAATTGTACTGTGCGGTATTAAACTGAAAAGAAACATTTCCCGTAATAGGAGTAGAACAAGTATTGCGATAGGTAATTACATAAGTAATGCTGTCGTTGGCTTTAGGCATTCTACTAGTAAGAATTTTTAGCGGATCACCACCTAAACTTCTTCTAGCATTAGGCCGAACCGATACTATTTGCGATGGACTTAATACAACAGGAGCACCTATAACTCGTTTTAATTCGTCCTCATCGTCTTCGTCGCTGTAAATACGAGTACCTTCCACTACAGGTCTAAAAGTGCCTGTACGATAGTAGGTATGTATCGGGTTGACATCAAAACTATAAGTACCATCTCTAAAGTTCCAGAAATAGAGGATGGAAGGCTGCCGTAAAAAGTTGCGGCTTGTGCGAATAGGGGGCGTAAGGTTGGCATTAAAATTGTAAACATTGGGCAAACTTGCATTAGGTTGTGTACGAGTAATTGTTTGCGCTTGTACGCTTTGCATATTAACAACAAACAAACTGCCTATACAAATTACCAATAGGATGGAGCAATAATAAATTGATTTCATGATAGCTGATTTTTATTTGAGTGCTAAGGACCGATGTGTGTGAAATAGATGTTTTATTAGGAGGCTTTTGATATGAGTAATTTACTAAATTTATGGCATATCTAAAAATAAGTAACGTTTAAAAAATAAATCCGACAATTTGTACGTAGAGGTTTTGT
>JAHDBT010000231.1 GCA_020630215.1 Bacteroidota bacterium | reverse complement strand
TAATTGCCAAACTAAAAAACCTCCTACAAAACAATTTTTGTCGCCCCTGTACATTTTATCTCCAGATAGAATACAGCTTACCAGAACTATAAGGATTTATCCTAACAGATAGTCGAAGTTTACTAAGAGCAAGTTACTCTAAAACCTATTGCCATCTGGAGATGTCAAGTACAGTTACTTCGTAAAGTTATGTGGTCTATAATCCCACGCCTTAGTCAGCAAAAAAAGTAATTACCAAACTAAAAAACCTCTTACAAAACAAACTCCCACAAAATTATTATCTTTGCACTCCTTTTCTCTTTACCAAGAAAAAAGAAATCAAAACCAAAGATAAATAGCCTAAAGGTATAACACCCCTAAGCTAATAGAAACAGATACAAATAATGGAATCAACCAAAACGCAATATCGTAAACTAGATAAACTCAACCTCCCGGCGCTAGAAGAGGAGTTGTTGAAATTTTGGAAGGAAAACGAGATTTTTGAGGAAAGCATCAACCAACGAGCCGATGCAGAACCGTTTATATTTTACGAAGGCCCACCTTCGGTAAATGGAATGCCTGGTATTCACCACGTAATGGGGCGTACCATTAAGGATATGTATTGCCGCTACCACAGCCTTAAAGGTAAAAAGGTGGTGCGTAAAGCAGGTTGGGATACACACGGTTTACCCATCGAGTTAGCCGTAGAAAAAAAACTAGGTATTACCAAAGTAGACATCGGCACTAAAATAACGGTAGAACAATACAATCAAGAATGCCGAAAAGAGGCAATGAAATATATTGACGTTTGGAACAAAATTACCGAACGCATGGGTTATTGGGTAGATTTAGACGACCCCTACGTAACCTACGAAAATGAGTACATAGAAAGTCTTTGGAACTTGTTGCAGCGTTTGTATAATAAAGGATTGTTGTACAAAGGTTATACCGTACAACCCTTTTCGCCAGCAGCAGGTACAGGTTTAAGCTCGCACGAGTTAAACCAACCAGGTTGTTACCGTGATGTGAAAGACAATTCGGCAACCGCACAGTTTACCATTAAACGAAACGAACAATCGGAAACCTTATTTACTAAAACAAGCAATCCCGTTTATTTCTTAGCATGGACAACAACACCGTGGACGCTTCCTAGCAACACCGCTTTAGCTCTAGGAAAAAATATTACCTACGTTCAAATAGATACCTTTAACCGCTACACACACAAAGCCATTTCTGTAATAATTGCTAGGGATAGAGTGAGCGAATATTTTAAAGCCGAAGAAGCAGAACTAGCCTTAGCCGATTTTAAAGCAGGCGATAAACTCATCCCTTACCAAGTAGTTGCCGAGTACAAAGGCAGCGACCTAAAAGGCATCCGCTACGAGCAATTATTTACCTACGCACAACCCGAAGAAGGCGATGCGTTTATAGCTTTAAATGCCGATTTTGTTACTACAGATAGCGGTACAGGCATTGTACACCTTGCCCCTAGCTTTGGTGCCGACGATATGATGGTAGCACGCAAACAAGGCATTGGCGCACTAACCCTAGTAAACCGCCGAGGACGTTTTGTTGATGCCGTAACCGACTTTGCCGACCGCCCCGTAAAAAATTACGACAGCATTCCCGATAAAGAATACAGACCCGTTGATGTGGACATCATCATCAAGATGAAAAACGAAAACAAAGCGTTTAGAGCTAAAAAATACGAACACTCTTATCCGCATTGCTGGCGTACCGATAAACCCATTATCTATTATCCATTAGATTCGTGGTTTATTAAAACAACGGCTTGCAAAGAGCGCATGGTGGAACTCAATAAAACCATTAACTGGAAACCTCGCTCAACAGGAGAGGGGCGTTTTGGTAATTGGTTAGAAAACCTAGTAGACTGGAATTTATCTCGCTCTCGTTTTTGGGGAACACCACTTCCTATTTGGCGTACCGATGATGGAGAAGAGGAACTATGTATTGGCTCCATTGCACAGCTAAAATCGGAAGTAGAAAAATCCGTAGCAGCAGGTTTTATGGAGGGTGCTTTAAGCGATGATTTTGATTTACACCGTCCTTATGTGGATGATGTTTTCCTCGTATCGCCAACAGGCAAAAAAATGACGCGTGAGAAAGACTTGATTGATGTGTGGTTTGATTCGGGAGCAATGCCCTATGCACAATGGCATTATCCTTTTGAAAATGAAGAAACCTTTAAAAATGCCTACCCTGCCAGCTTTATTGCCGAAGGGGTTGACCAAACTCGTGGCTGGTTTTTTACCCTACACGCCATCGCTGTAATGCTGTTCGATTCGGTAGCGTTTAAAGCCGTTGTTTCTAATGGTTTGTTGTTGGATAAAGAAGGTAAAAAAATGTCGAAACGGACAGGTAATGTTGTCGATCCGTTTGAGGCAATTGGTAAGTATGGAGCCGATGCCAACCGTTGGTACATGATTTCTAATTCACCACCTTGGGACAACCTTCGTTTTAGTTTAGAGGGCGTAGATGAAGTGCGACGTAAGTTTTTTGGAACGCTTTATAACACTTATTCGTTCTTTACTTTATACGCCAATGTAGATGGCTTTAGTTTTAGCGAAGCAGAAATTCCAGTAGCAGAGCGTCCAGAAATGGATCGTTGGGTAATTTCTTTGTTGAACTCTTTAATAAAAGATGTAGATGCTTTATACAACGATTACGAAGCAACAAAAGCAACCCGTTTAATTCAGGATTTTGTAGGCAACCATTTAAGTAATTGGTATGTGCGTTTAAATCGCCGTCGGTTTTGGAAAGGGTCTTACGGGCCAGATAAAATTGCGGCTTACCAAACCTTGTATCAATGCTTAGAAACCATTGCACAGTTAATGTCGCCCGTTGCGCCTTTCTTCGGAGATTTCTTATTCCAATGTTTAAATAATGTAAGTGAGAAGCAAAGCGTTAAATCGGTACATTTAAGTGATTTTCCTACTTGTAAGGATAGTTTAATCAATCCATTGCTAGAAGAAAGAATGCAAATGGCACAAGATCTTTCTTCGATGGTTTTATCGTTGCGTAAAAAAGTAGATATAAAGGTAAGACAACCTTTGCAAAAAATCCTCGTTCCTATATTAAACGACCAACAACAAAATCAGATAGCCCAAATTAAAGATTGGGTACTATCGGAAGTGAATGTAAAAGACATCGAATATGTGAGCGATACCAGTGGTATTGTTACCAAAAATATAAAACCCGATTTTAGTAAACTCGGTCGCAAGCTCGGCAAAAAAATGAAACAGGTTGGGCAAGCCATCGGTAGCTTTAGTCAAGACGACATAGCGAAAATAGAGCAAGAAGGAGTATATACCCTGCATATTGAAGGCGAAGATATTCCGATACAACTAGACGAGGTGCTAATTGCCTCAGAAGATATAGAAGGGTGGCTCGTAAATAGCATGGACGGACTCACCGTTGCCCTAGATGTAACCCTTACAGATGAGCTAAAACAAGAAGGTTTTGCTAGGGAACTAGTAAACCGATTACAGAATTTGCGTAAGCAAAGCGAATTTGATGTAACCGATAGAATTAAACTAGCTATTGAACATCATGCAGATGCAAACACGGCCATTGCGGCATTTAAAGAGTACATCTGCACCGAAACATTGGCGGAAGAACTAATTATGGTGGATAAGTTAAGCGATCCAATTACTATTGAAGTCAATGATGCTGCATTGAACTTAACCGTAGAACGGGTTTAGTTGAAGGGGAGAATTGTTTAACTGTTAAATTCTCAAACTGTTAATTGTTAACGGTTGAATTGTTAATTGTTAAAACATTTTACAAAACGGCGTAGCGTAGCGAAGCCGTCCAAATACTAAGTACCAAGTACTATATACCCTATACCCGTTCCTTGTAGCACAATTAGTTCATTCGCCCCTGCATATTGGTTAACCCAACAATGACCAATAGTGCATTACCTACAGGGCGTTTAAAAACGTTAAGATTATGGCTCAGAAAGATAATCAAGCTAGTGCAGACAAAACTCGGTACAGCGATAAGGAGTTGCTAGAATTTAAAAAGCTGATAGAGGGTAAGCTTAAAGAATCTCAAAAAGATTTGACCTACCTTCAAGAACAAATAAAGAAACTAGCCGATGTTCCAGAAAGTCGAGGCTCAAGCCCCGAAGATGGAAGCAATACACAAGATAAAGAGTACCTCAATAAAATGGCGGCTCGCCAAGTACAGTACATTAAACATTTAGACAATGCTTTAATTCGCATAGAAAATAAAGTGTACGGCATTTGTAGAGTTACCAAAAAGTTGATACAAAAAGAACGCTTAATGATAGTGCCACACGCTACTTTAAGTATTGAAGCTAAAAATGCAAGATAATATTGGGTTGGTTGGAAATCATCTAATCTAATACGAATACAAATATAAAAATACGATACTAGTCATTAGTTATTAAATGCCATTCGGTTGTTAATAGCTAATGACTATTTTTTTTGGGGGGCGGGGACTTTTTTTCGAAATTGACGGTCTAGGTTACCGTTCAACTTTTTTATCAAAAATTAAAAAATCTTAGGAAAAGCAGTTGGGTCAAATTCGTGCATAATGGCATACACTTTTTCTATTACATCCTCTACACCAGGTTTACAATAATAATTGCCATCAGAGCCATAAGCGGGGCGGTTTTGGGTAGCGGTTAAAGTAGCAGGGGGCGAATCTAAATAATGGTAAGCATTTTGTTTTTCTAACACTTGCTGCATCATATAAGCGGTTGCGCCACCTGGCACATCTTCATCTACAAATAAAACGCGGTTGGTCTTTTTTAAAGAATGTAGAATGTGGTGATGAATATCAAAAGGCAGTAAAGTTTGCACATCTATTATTTCGCAATCAATGCCTACTTGTGCTAGTGTTATGGCAGCTTGTTCTGCAATTCTACAGCAAGCACCATAAGTTACAATACTAATATCGGAGCCGCTTCTTAAAATTTCGGGTGTGCCTAGGGGGATGGTAAAAGTGCCAATATTATCGGGTAATCTTTCTTTTAAGCGGTAAGCATTTAAGCATTCAATAACTAGGGCAGGGTCGTCGCCTTGTAAAAGGGTATTGTAAAAACCTGCGGCTTGCGTCATGTTTCTAGGCACTAAAACATGCAGTCCTCTAAGTGCATTAATAATCATGCCTAGTGGCGAGCCAGCGTGCCAAACTCCTTCTAAACGATGCCCACGAGTACGCACAATTAAAGGTGCTTTTTGCCCGCCATAAGTACGATAATGTAGGGAGGCTAAATCGTCGGTTAGGGGTTCTAATCCATACACCAAATAATCTAAATATTGAATTTCAGCAATTGGGCGCAGACCTCTCATCGCTAATCCAATGCCTTGTCCCATAATCGTCCATTCTCTAATTCCTGTATCAAAAACCCTTAGTTCACCATGTTTCGCTTGCAGTCCTGCCATGCCTTGATTTACATCGCCAATTTTTCCTACATCTTCGCCAAACGCTAGTATTTTAGGATCACGAGTAAGGGCAGCATCAAAGCAAGCATTAAGTATTTCAGAGCCATTTTTTATAGGCGCATCTGTGCTATACACAGGAAGATTAGCGGGAATGTTTAAGGGAGATTGGCTTGATTCGCTGTATAAATGGCTGGTATACTGTTGTTGCTTAGTCGTTTGAAATTGCTGATACCAGTCGATTAATACTTGTGTGTTTTCTTTTGGTTCGTTTCTTAACTGGAATAAAACTTGTCGTAGCGAAAGAGAAATATGGTGCCAAACAGGATTCATTTCTGCTTGAATGGATTGAATGGCATTGGTTAAAATATTAGGCGTACTTACCCGATTAACGGCTTGTTGGTAAATTCCTATCAGTTCTTTAATACTTTGTTTTATTGGATTGTTAAATTCACTCCAAGCGGTATTTCTTGCTTCCTTAATGCGCTGTTTGGCTTGTGTTCGTATGGTTGCTAATTCTTGCGTAGTAGCAATGCTCGATTCTATCACCCAATTGTGCATTCTTAACAGGCAATCATTTTCTTTTTCCCATTGCAGTCGTTCTTTGTCTTTATATCTTTCGTGCGAGCCAGAAGTAGAGTGCCCTTGCGGTTGTGTAAGTTCGGTAATATGAAACAGGGCAGGGATATGTAATTCTCGTACTTTTTTTAATCCTTCTCTATAAACACGCATCATTTCGGGGTAATCCCAGCCAGGAACTTTATAAATTAAAATGCCACTTTGTACGCCATTTTTGCGTTTATCATCTATTTCAAATCCTCGTAACACTTCCGAAATGCTATCTTTAGTAGTTTGGTATTTTCTAGGTACAGAAATGCCATAACCATCATCCCAAACCGAAATGGCCATCGGTATTTGTTGTACACCTGCGGCATTCACCGCTTCCCAAAAAACGCCCTCCGAAGTACTCGCATCGCCAATCGTTACAAAAGTAACCTCGTTGCCTTTATTGCTCAAATTTTTATAAGGATGTAGTGCTTTATTTTGCCGAAATTGTTTAGAAGCAAGCGCAAGTCCTACCGCACGAGGCATTTGCCCTGCGGTACAGGATACATCGGCAGAGGTATTTTTTATTTTGGTTAAATCGTTCCAGTTGCCTTGTCTGTCAATACTTTTAGTAGCAAAATGGGCATTCATTTGGCGGCCGCCAGAATGGGGTTCTTTGTCTAAATCTGGGTTAGCGTATAGTTGAGCAAATAGTTGTTCGTGTGTTACATTTCCTAGGGCAAGCATTAAGGTTTGGTCACGGTAATAGCCCGACCTAAAATCTCCTTCTTTAAAAAACTTGGATAATACAATTTGGGGCAGTTCTTTACCATCGCCAACAATGCCAAACTTAGCTTTGCCAGTTAGTACTTCTCGCCTACACATTAAACTCAACTCCCTGCTCTCGCAGGCCAAACGATAATCTGTCAAAACTTCTTCCTTAAATTTTTTGAAGGACATCGTTTTGCCCATGATGGCTTTAATATCATTCTTGCTAATTAGCTGGTCTGTCATGTGTGTAAAATTGTATTTTTGCGGTTATAAATTAGCCGTTATGATCTAGTAATATTTATCGGTTTTGATAAAATATTTGGCTAAGAAGGGTGAGAACTGCTTTGATTATGATTGCATGTAAGATGTTGAGCAGTAATTGTTTGCATAATTTAAAAAATCATATACATTCAAAAACGGTGCTAACCACATAAAGATACTGAAAAATGACTAGACTAAAAAGGATAGGTGTGTTAATTTATTGTAAAATTATTATTAGAAAGGCAAGGATGTTTGTTGTTGTAGAAATGTGGTATCGCTACATCTCTACAACAACAAACACTAAATGATGATATGTTTTTTGTTTACTTACTTATTGCTACTCAATATTTGCCTGCTTGTTTTTTTACACGGTTCATTCATTATTCGATATTCAAAAAAGATTTTAAAGGGATGTTGAATAGCAACGTTTCCCCCATTTACTCCACCACCGGCACCAATCCCCTAATTCCCATATCTACAACCGCCTCTCCATCTAGTGGTTCAAACTCGCCATCGCCATCATCTATCCATTCAAAACTGTCTTTCGTAGAAAGGGAAATTGTAACATTTACATCTTCGGTTTCTTCGCCAGTAATCGTTAATCCATTAGCAAAAGGACCCGTAACAATACAAGAGCCTTGTGGAATAGGCGAGCTATTAAACAATGGGTTAGGTACGGTAACCGCACCTTCGGGAGCCTGTCCATCAATGGCACCAGAAAAAGTATTATCGAAACCCCAATAGCCTTGTTTTCGGTTACCATTTACGGTTACGCTATTGCTTTTAATGGTGTAAGATTCGATGTAATTATTGTAGCCAATAAAGGAGGCCAAAGTACCTGTTTGGTTTAAGCCAAATGCTTTAAAGTTAATATCGTAGTTTTGGTAGGAAAGCGATACACGGAGGTATTCGTAATTTCCTGCCGCAATCGTATTAATAGGAATGCTTAAAAATACCTCGTTTTCGGCTACTACCATGGCTTGTTTAAAGTCAATGGCTTTTTCGCCACCAGCCTCCGTTTCGGGACCTGTGTAGAGGACTGCACCTTCGCCTAACAAAGTAAAAGGACTAGGAGCCAACTCTACATAATGTGCGCTAATGCTGTTAAAGCTAGGGTTTTGCCCAGCATGATTTGCGGGTAATTCGGCAGGCAATCCAATGTTATTGAGGCGCACCTGATTGGGGTCGAATTTAAATTTAAATACCAAGTTAGCCGTTGAGTTATTGACTACAGGTAAGTCGCCATCATTATTTGGGTCGTCGTTGTTGTCTTTATTACAAGAAACCATTAATAAAGAGCTAATTAGGAAAAACAATCCAACAAAAAAAAGATGTTTCATAGAAGTGTTATTTTTGTAATGAGGAAAAAGTGGGCAGCCAGCTACATATAGGGAGTTATTTTTACATTTATAAGCCTGATTACTTATAATATTTGCTAAAAAAAAATTAAAATAGGGTGCATTTTTCAAAAAGTAACTATATTGTGTAACTTTGTAGCAACTAATACTCGAAAGTATATTGGCATGATTTTGATCCTATAAAGATCAGAGCATCTCTTTATACACGAATACTAGTTTATTGTTGACTCAAAAATTCGAGCAGAAACATGAAATTTGCAGTAGATAAAAAAGAAAACTTTGCGGTATTTACCATCATGGAAGAGAAACTAAACTCCATAGTTGCTCCTGATTTAAAAACCGAATTGGCCCTACTAAGTAACGAAGGGCATAAAAATATTATTTTAGACCTAGAAAACATCAATTTTATTGATTCTTCTGGTTTAAGTGCTATTTTAATTGGCAATCGGCTTTGCCAAGGCATAGGAGGAATGCTAGTAGTTTCGGCTATTACAGATAGTGTAAACCGACTCATTAAAATTTCGCAATTAGACACTGTGCTTCGCATTATACCAACGGTAAACGAAGCCAAAGATTACATTAAGTTGGAAGCACTAATGCAAGAACTGAAAGGTGGTGATGATGCCGATTCGGATGCCGATACAAACGGAGAAGCAGATGCCGTTTAGTAATAAATACTAGGAAGCATAAGGGATAAGGCTTGCTTATCTTTTCAAAATAAAAAATACAACAGCCTGTGGTAATTTAGTTTATCATGGGCTTTTTTGCTGTTTAAAATCCTGTAAAGATAGCCTGTTTATAGCCATAAGCCTCATTTAAAATAATTGCCGAAAACAAGGGTATAGACTTACTATTTTTCAAAAAAATAGTAAGTCTTCGCTTCGATTTGCGTTTTAGAGGAGTTAAAAAACAGGAGCCTTTTTTTATATGCTGAACAGCCTACGTTTAACTTTTTGATGTCAACTAATTTTGGGCATGTCCATACCAACTACCCGCTACCAACTACTATTCTACCAAAAACAACAACCATGAGTTTCAGCCTTACCATACTAGGTGCTAATTCCGCACAACCTGCTTACGGCCGGCATCCTACTGCACAAATTATAAGCCTAAAAAACCGCAACTTTTTAGTAGATTGTGGCGAAGGCACCCAAATACAATTAAGCAAATACCACATCAAACGCAGCAAAATAGACCATATTTTTATCTCCCATTTACACGGCGACCATTTTTGGGGCTTATTCCCCTTACTCGATTCGATGATGTTGGCAGGACGTAAAAAGACCCTGCACCTATACGCTCCCGCAGGTATTTGGGAATTTAAAAAACTATACCGTCAATTATCGGGTAATTTTGATTACACTTACCCCATCGTTTTCCACGAACTACACGCCGACGAAAGCCGCATCATTTTAGAAACCGATGCTTATACTGTAAGCACCATCATCCTAGAACACCGAATGCCCTGCACGGGCTTCCTCTTCCAAGAAAAACCAGCCGACCGCAAAATGATAGGCACAAAAATCGAAGCATATCAAATCCCTTACACCCAAATTCCAGGCATTAAAAAAGGAGCCAATTTTACCTTACCCAATGGCACCATAATCCCTAACAACGAATTAACCTTACCTCCACCAGCACCCGTATCTTACGCCTATTGTTCTGATACCGCTTATACCGAAAGCATTTTGCCCATCATACAAAATGCTACACTACTATATCACGAAGCCACCTATTTAGAAGATATGAAAAGTGTAGCCAAAGAAAGAGGTCATGCAACTGCTAAAGAGGCTGCCACCATCGCTCAAAAAGCCAATGTAGGTCAACTAATCATCGGTCATTTCTCGGCTCGCTACCACGATTTAACCCCCTTTTTACAAGAAGCCCAAACCATATTTGCCAATACCGCTTTGGCAGAGGAAGGGACGGTTTTTGAGGTAGGATAAATCTTAAACTTTAGCTTTAAAACAATGCCACCATTCTTCACTAGACAGAGCAAATTCCCCTCCTTTGCAGGGTGTCTTCCGACTTCAAGTTGGGAGCTATAAAAAGACATTATTTGTAACGTAAATACTTGTGCAACAAACAGCAGCTCGAAGCATCTGTACATTATCATCTCCAGATGGAATGCAGCTTACCCGATCTACCAACAAGTATCATAACAGATAGTCGAAGCACCTTATGTTAAGCACACAACATCCGATGTAAACAGCGTGTTAGCTACAAATTACATCTATATCCCGCACCCAACTTGAAGTCGGAAAACAGGAGGGGCAAGGGGAGGGTAAAACCTAGCATACCAACAACCCAAGTAAATTGCGTTTTGCCAACAAACCCAACATGCTTATTGCCATGTTTATCTAAACATTAAAAGTATTTGACATTAAGCCAGGAGGCTTTATGCCCGTTACGCTCCAGCCGGGAGGCTGGACCGGGCAGCAGGGTCGAGCGTCCTCGCTTGAGCCAAAGGGGGTCA
>JAHDBT010000230.1 GCA_020630215.1 Bacteroidota bacterium | reverse complement strand
GCCACAACGGAGGCAGGATGTGGACAATCTACAGGAAGTGCAACGGTAACAGCTTCGGCAGGCACAGTTCCTTATACTTATTTATGGAGCGACGGTCAATTACTAGATACAGCGACAGGTTTATCGGCAGGTACTTACACAGTAACGGTAACTGATGCTAGTGGCTGTGATGTAGTTGCGACTGCTACAATTACAAGTAGCGATTCCCCAACTGCCACAATTAGTGCCACAACGGAGGCAGGATGTGGACAATCTACAGGAAGTGCAACGGTAACAGCTTTGGCAGGCACAGTTCCATATACTTATTTATGGAGTGATGGTCAATTATTAGATACAGCAACAGGCTTATCGGCAGGTGATTACACGGTAACGGTAACTGATGCTAGTGGCTGTGATGTAGTTGCGACTGCTACAATTACAAGTAGCGATTCCCCAACTGCCACAATTAGTGCCACAACGGAGGCAGGATGTGGACAATCTACAGGAAGTGCAACGGTAACAGCTTCGGCAGGCACCGTTCCATATACTTATTTATGGAGTGATGGTCAATTATTAGATACAGCAACAGGCTTATCGGCAGGTGATTACACGGTAACGGTAACAGATGCTAGTGGATGTACCGTAATTGCATCAATAACAATTAATGAGGGCAACGCACCAAGTGTGGTACTAGATACAACGACTGCTTCCTGTGGTATTGCAGATGGTAGTGCTACTGCAACCGCAACAGGCGGTAATGCGCCTTATACTTATGCTTGGAGCAACGATGCATTAGCAACTGGTGCAACTAGTACTGCGATTGCCGCAGGCACTTATGATGTAACGGTAAGCGATGCTAGTAACTGTAGCGTAGTTGGCACCTTTACCATTAGCGAAACAGGCGCACCAATTGCAGCTATCGGAAATTTCGTAGATGAAAACTGTGGACAAGAAAATGGAGCAATGACCGTGGATGTAAATGGCGGTACCGCTCCTTATACTTATTTATGGGATGACCCATCGGGACAAGAAACGGCAACAGCAACAGGATTAGCTGCGGGTACTTATTTTGTAACCGTAACTGATGCAGGAGGTTGTAGCACCATCGAATCGGCAAGTATTGCAGGTGTGGATGGAATTACGATGACCGCAGCAGGTACAAATGCTAGTTGTGGTAATGCCAATGGTAGTGCAACGGTAACAATTACCAATACCGCTACTGCGGCCACTTATTTATGGGACGACCCAATTGCACAAACTACTCAAACTGCAATAGGACTTTTAGGAGGTTCTTACAATGTAACTGTAACCGATACGAATGGCTGTACAGCAACTGCCAATGTTATTATTGGCGATACAGAACTTCCAACACTTACCACAACAAGTGCAGATGCTACCTGCGGACAAATGGACGGAAGTGTAACCGTAACGATTACCAACGCCTCGATTGCGGATACTTATTTATGGGATGATGCAAGCGGACAAGCAACCGCAACTGCTACAGGATTAGGCGCAGGCACCTACAGTGTAACGGTAACCGATACGAATGGATGTACCCAAACGGCTAGTGCAAGTATTAGCGATGCAGGCGCACCAAGTATTGACTTTACAAGTATTACGGAACCAACTTGTGGTGCTTCAAACGGGTCATTATCTATAAGCGTAACAGGCGGACAAACGCCTTATGCCTACAACTGGCAAAATGCTAGTGCAACCGCTATTGCAACGGATTTGGCTTCGGGTGAAATATTTGTAACGGTAACCGATGCGAATGGATGTATTGTAACGGATAGCTTTACATTGAGTGATAGCGCATCGCCTACGGCAACAACCACAAGCAGCAATGCAAGTTGTGGACAAGCAGATGGTAGTGCAACAGTAACCGCAACAGGTGGGGTAGGAGCATACACTTATTTATGGAGTGATGACCTTGCTCAAACCACGGGAACGGCTACAGGACTAGTGGCAGGAGATTATGCGGTAACAGTAAGCGATGCACAACAATGTAGTGTAGTTGAGAATGTAACGGTTGGTGAAACAGCAGGTCCATCGGCAAGCATTACTGCAACCGGTGCAACTTGTGAAACCGCCAATGGGCAAGCCGAGGTTATTTTAATAGATGGCACTGCCCCATTTACTTATGAATGGAGTGACACACAAATTACGGCCATAGCAACAGGGCTTGCAGCAGGCGATTATAGTGTAACCATAACGGATGCGAATGGATGTAGTACAACTGCTAGTACAAGTATTACAGATACACCATTACCAATTTTAAGTATTGCTTTAGATAATAATGCATTCTGTGGAGTAGATAATGGTAGTTTAACTGCTAGTACAACGGCAGGCACGGCACCATTTACTTATGAATGGAATGACACACAAATTACCCCTACTGCAATCAACTTATCCGCAGGTACTTATACTGTAACGGTAACAGATGCAATTGGCTGTACCGCAGTAGCAAGCGCAGCTATTGGAGATGATGGTTCGCCATCTATTACAGGTATTATAGCTACGAATCCAACTTGTAACGGTACTAATGGTAGTGCAACGGTAACCGCAACAGGTGGTATTGCGCCTTATGCTTATGAATGGAGTAATGGTGATTTGACCGATACTGCTGTAGGGCTTTCGGCAGGCATGGTTTACCTTACCGTAACAGATGCAAATAGTTGTGCCATTATTGATTCGGTGATGCTGATAGACAATGGCAGCCCAGTATTGGATATTGCTACAACGGATGCCACTTGTGATATGTCTAATGGCGATGCAACCGCCACGGTAACAAGCAATGGTACTGCACCATTTACCTATTTATGGGATGATGCATTGGCGCAAGCAACCGCCACGGCTACAGATTTACTAGCAGGCACTTACAATGTAACGGTAACAGATAATAACGGTTGTACGACAATAGCAACAGCAATTATTGGTAATATAGACGGACCAACGGCAAGTGCCACAGCTGTAGCAGCAACTTGTGGCACGCCTGATGGTAGTGCCACAGTAGATGTTACTACAGGCACTGCACCATTTACTTATTTATGGAATGATGGATTAGGTCAAACAATGGCGACTGCTACAGGACTACTGCCTGGTGATTATAGCGTAACGGTAACAGATGCGAACAGTTGTACAACCACAACAAGCATTACGGTTCCTGGAATTTTAGGAACGCCAGTAATCAGTTGTGGAATAGCAACATCTTATAGTTTGAGTTTTAATTGGACAGTCGTAGCAGGTGCAACAGGCTATGTAGTAACGGTAAATGGCAATAGTGAAACGGTCTCTGCCGACCAGTTAACGTATGATGTAGAAGGTTTATCGCCAGCACAAATTGTAAGCATTACGGTAACCGCATTAGGACCTGCTAATTGTGATGCAGGAACTGCTGAAAGTACTAGTTGTGCAACGAATCCATGTGAACCAATAAGCGTTGATTTATTTGGGGTAACGGATGGAGAAATATTCTGTTTAGAAGATAACTTGGTCAACATAAGCGCAACGCCAGCAGGTGGAACGTGGAATGGTAATGGCATCCAAAACAACAGCACTTTTGCTCCTGGAATTGCAGGCGTAGGCAGTCATACTTTAACCTATACTTACCAGCAAGATAATTGTATATACACGGAAAGTATAATTGTAAGTGTATCTAATGTAACCCTCAGTATTACACCATCGGCAACGGTGCTAGAAAGTCCGCAGCCAGTAGTATTAACAAGTCAGGCTTTCTCTGGCTTAAATGGAGAACTTACTTATACTTGGTCGCCAGCTACGGATTTAGATTGCACGACTTGTCCAACAGTAACGGCAATGCCGCTAGAACCAACTACCTACACTTTAACCGTAATGGATGAGTTTGGTTGTATTGCGATTGCCAGTACTACTATTGATTTTGATTACAACAATCAGATAGAAGTGCCAACCGCATTTTCACCAAATGGAGATGGGCATAATGATTTGTTCCGTATTAAAGGTTTAAATGTAGTAGAAGTAGAAATGCATGTTTACGACCGTTGGGGATGTGAAGTATACACCAACATTACCAGTAATTTAGAAGACGGTTGGGATGGTACTTTTAAAGGCTTAAATGAGGAGCTAGGCACTTATGTTTATTATACCTATGTTCGTTTTATTAATGGACAAGAGAAGTTTTACAAAGGAAATGTTACCTTGATTAGGTAGCAGATTGAGTAGAATAATATTTTAATTAGGGATGAACAATACCAATAGTCATTGTTCATCCCTTTTTTATTTTTTCAAAGATACGGATAGGAATTTACCAATGATATAGACCGTTACCTCAATTTTAACACTTTTTACTGCTTATTGCAAAATCAAAACAGCACTTTTATTTGTTATTTAGCTGTGATTAGTAGAAATTTGCAGCCAAAAGTAAGGAAAACCAAATTTGCATGCTATTTTTCCATTACGCAACTACTTAACAAATCATAGCCTTCATGAAACAACCAATTACCCACCAATTTATTATTTATACTTTAATAGTGTTTTTAATGGGACTTGCTAGCACGACTAGTGTTTTTGCTCAAGAAAAACATACCATTAGCGGCTATATTAAAGATGCCTCTAGTGGCGAAACTTTACTAGGAGCTTATGTATACGAAGCTGCTAATAAAACCAATGGTACTTCTACCAATTTATATGGTTTTTATTCGCTTACCCTTCCCGCAGGGAGTTACGTAATAGAAGCTTCTTTTATTGGCTTTGATGCCGTACAGAAAGAAGTAACTTTAACCAGCGATTTAAGTGTTAATTTCGATTTGCCGCCTACAGGAATTCTTATTGAAGAGATAGTGGTAAAAAGCACCCGTAAGGACGAGAATGTAGAAAGCACAGATATGGGGCGAGTAGAAATGTCGGTAGACAAAATTAAATCTCTGCCTGCTTTAATGGGAGAAGTAGATGTAATTAGAACTTTACAGTTACTGCCAGGGGTAATGTCATCAGGAGAGTTTAATTCGGGTTTATATGTGCGTGGGGGAGGACCCGACCAAAACTTGGTTTTGTTAGACGAAGCTGTTGTATACAACACGGGACACCTCGCTGGTTTTTTCTCCGTTTTTAATTCCGATGCCATTAAAACAACAACGCTACATAAAGGAAGTATGCCTGCCGAATATGGCGGTCGTTTATCCTCTGTTTTAGATGTTACGATGAAGGATGGCAACAACAAACGTTTTCAAGCGGAGGGAGGAATTGGGTTAATTTCTTCTCGTTTAACCCTACAAGGACCTATCCAAAAAAATAGGAGTTCCTTCCTTATTTCTGGTCGCCGTACATATGCCGATGTGCTGGCACGTCCTTTTATTGAAAGAAGCCAATTTGCAGGAAGTGGCTATTATTTTTATGATTTAAATACCAAGGTTAACTATATTTTTTCCGATAAAGATAGGATATTTTTGAGCGGTTATTTTGGTAGAGATGTATTTGATTATGCTTCGCCAGATGGCTTTACGGTAAACATGCCCTGGGGAAATGCAACGGCAACACTACGCTGGAATCACCTATTTAATAGCAAGCTGTTTATGAATGCAACCGCTATTTACAACGACTATAATTTTGGCTTTGATGCTGGTGTCGATGATTTTAGTTTTAAGTTTTACTCGGGCGTGCGTGATTACAATGCCAAGCTCGATTTTGACTATTTTCCTGTGTTAAACCATAAGGTTAAGTTTGGCATAAATTACACTTTCCACCGCTTTACGCCTTATTCTGCCGAAGCCAATATTGGTGAAGGAGAAGATGCTATTGTAATTGAACCCGACGATTTAAGTCAACAGTATGCCCACGAAGCTGCCATTTACATACAAGACGATTTTAGCATTGGAAAAAAACTAAAAGTACATGTAGGACTAAGGGCTTCGGCCTACCGACAAGTGGGACCTTACCGTTACTTAGTGTTTGGTGAAAACGAATTACCAACCGATACGATTGACTACGAAAGCGGCGAACCGATTGCAACTTACGGTGGCTTAGAACCTCGTTTTAGTGCTAGGTATACCATCAATCCACAAATATCGCTTAAAGGGAGTGTGGTGTTTACCAACCAATACATTCACCTAGTATCTAACAGCACTTCTACCTTGCCAACCGATTTATGGGTGCCTAGTACACAGCGAGTAAAACCGCAAAAAGGTATTCAATATTCGCTAGGGTATTTCCACAATTTCCTAGAAGACCAATACGAAGCATCGGTAGAAGTATACTACAAAGACCAAGAAAACCAAATCGAATTTTCGGAAGATTACCAAGCAGATCTTGGCATCCCTGTTGAAAACAGTTTTGTTTTTGGTGAAGGGCGAGCCTATGGTTTAGAATTGTTTTTGAAAAAACGTACCGGCCGTTTTAATGGATGGGTAGGCTACACCTTATCCAGAGTAGAACGCAGTTTTGATGATATTAATAAAGGAAATACCTTCCCTGCTAAATACGACCGTACCCACGATTTGTCTATTGTAGGAATTTACGAATTAAGCAAAAAATGGACACTTTCGTCTACCTTTGTTTATGGCACAGGGCAAGCCTTAACTTTACCTAGTAGCTACTATGTAATTAACTTTTTTCCTTATGCCAACTACGATTTAGCTCGCAATTCTTACCGCCTAAAACCTTATCACCGCCTAGATTTATCTGCTACATGGGTATTAAGAGAAAGCGAAAAGTATACCTCCGATTTAGCCTTTTCTATTTACAATGTATACAGCCGCTTAAATCCGTTTTTTGTATACCCAATTCCAGAAAACAGTACTACACAAGAGGGAGCAGTTGATGTGAAATTAAAGCAGGTTTCTTTGTTTCCAATTATCCCATCAGTTACTTGGAACTTTAAGTTTTAAAGACAGGTTGTTTATATGTATAAAAGATATTTTTTTACTATTGCAGATTATTTGTTACATTTCCACTTATTCTGAATAAACGCAAAACAAGAAATAAAAAGAGTCAATGTCGAAATCTAAGAATTTTATGGTATATGGCGCCAATGGCTATACAGGCGAATTAATTGTTCGTTATGCAGTAGCTATGGGCATGAAACCTGTTTTAGCAGGGCGTAATGTATTGGCAATTAAAACCATGGCCGAAAAATACCAACTGCCTTACGAAATTTGTAACTTGTATGATAAAGAGGAATTAAACGATGCCGTACTAGGGGTAAATGTAGTACTAAATTGTGCAGGGCCTTTTATTAATACTTATAAACCTATGATGAAAGCCTGCCTAAAAAATGGCACGCACTACATAGATATTACAGGCGAAATGGAAGTGTTTGAACGTTTACAACGGACGGATGCTGTTTGCAAAGAGGCTGGTATTATGGCTTTACCTGGCGCAGGTTTTGACGTAGTTCCAACAGATTGCCTAGCTGCTTTCCTGAAAAAAAACTTACCAACTGCTACACACCTACAACTAGGATTTATGGGTATTGGCGGCGGTTTGTCGCATGGCACGGCTACTACGGCTTTGCAAAACCTAGGCAATGGCGGTGCAGTGCGTATGGATGGAAAAATTAAAAAAGTGCCTGCGGCTTATAAAACCAAACAATTACCTTTTAGAAAAGGAAAAAACAACCTCGCCGTTACGATTCCTTGGGGCGATGTGTCTACTGCTTTTTACAGTACGGGCATTCCTAATATTGAAGTGTATATGGCCGTAACATCGGGCGCAGTACGGATGCTGCAATTGTCTGATTCGATGGGTTGGTTGATAGGTAGCAATACGGTGAAAAACTTTTTGCAAGCACGGGTAGACAATCGCAAAGCGGGACCTAGTGATAAGGAACGTAAAAAAGGAAAAAGTTTTATCTGGGGTAAAGTAATGGATGGTGCTGGTAATGAAATCGAAGCCCGTTTATCTACGCCCGAAGGTTATACCTTAACCGCCTTAACTGCCCTAAATGCCGTAAAAAAAGTACTAGCAGGAAATGCACCTGTAGGTTTTAAAACTCCATCTATGGCTTATGGTGCCGATTTTATTATGGAAATTCCAGGCGTAGTAAGAGAAAATATGTCGATGAAACGAGAAATAAATATTGAATAATTTTTAATTTTGAGTAGCGGCATAAAATTTTGTGCCGCTACCCAAAACTAAAACACAACCAACTAACCAAACTATGAAACCTAATTCACCCTCCTTTCCTTCGAGCAATAATTACCTATTTTTATTGCTGTTTTTATTGGTTCTTCAATGCCAATTTTCTTTCCCCTTAATAGCACAAACGCCAACTCGCCACACAGCAGGTTGTCAGCATTTTAAGCAGCAAGCTTTGCAAGATGCGGCAGCGGCAATGGATACCGAAACCTTGGCTAAAGTACAAGCTAACAATAGTCGCAGCGACACTATTGATATTTTAAATTACGATATTCAATTAGATTTAAGCGATTTTGCTAGTGGCGAAATTGCAGGCATTTGCCAAATTAGTTTGGTAGCAAAATTGGATAATGTGGAGGAATTATTGTTTGATTTGTTGAGCTTAGAGGTAAGCGAGGTTTTAGTAGGAGAGGAGTTGGTGAGCGATTTTGAACAGCAAGGAGAATTACTTCGTGTTCCATTAAGTACGCCATTAAATACGGAAGACGCTATTTTAGTGACGATCACTTATGCAGGCAATCCTAGCACGGCAACATTTGGTGGTTTTTACACAACGACAACTTATGCCTATAATTTGGGCGTAGGTATTGGAGTCGATCCGCCTAGTTTTGGACGAGCTTGGTTTCCTTGTTTCGATAATTTTGTGGAGCGTTCGTCTTATACTTTTCATATTAAAACCTTGCCCGAACATCGTGCGTTTTGCAATGGCATGGATATGGGCGCAGAAGATGATCCTAGCGGCGAATTTGTTACTTGGCACTGGTGGATGGACGCACAAATACCAACTTATTTGGCTTCGGTAGCCGTGAGCGATTATGCAGCGATTGAGTATATACACGAAGGTGCCAATGGAGAAGTACCTGTTACCCTAGCCGCCCGACCAGGTGATACTACCAATATGAAAAACGTATTTGTGCATTTACCAGATGCCATTGATGCCTTTGAAAATGCTTGGGGACCGCATCAGTTTAACCGAGTAGGATTTGTAGCCGTACCCTTTAATGGTGGCGCAATGGAACATGCTACCAATATTGCTTTCCCCCGCTTTGGAATTGTTACTGGCGACGATACCTGGGAGCATTTAGTCGCACACGAATTTGGGCATCATTGGTTTGGTGATTTGGCAACTTGCGAAACGGCTGGCGATATGTGGCTCAACGAAGGATGGGCGAGTTATTGCGAAAATTATTTTACCGAAATAGTATACGGCCAAGAAGCCTACAAAGCAGAAGTGCGAGCAAGACACGAAGGAAACCTACAATATACACCACATAGAGATGGCGGACATTTTGCCATTTCGCCTATTCCGTTTGACATCACTTACGCCTATCATGTTTACGAAAAAGGAGCAGATGTAGCACATACTTTACGGGGCTATATGGGCGACGAATTGTTTTTTGCTTGTGTGGCAGATTACCTACAAACCAACCAGTTTACCCATGTTGATTCCTACCTTTTTAGAAACCATTTAAGTGATTGCTCTGGTATAGATTTAACCGACTTTTTTGACAAGTGGATTTTTAATCCTGGCTTTCCGCACTTTAGCATTGACTCCTTGAAATTTGAATGGAATGGCTCCGCTTATGTGACAGATGTTTCTGTGCGACAACGTTTGCACCATGCACCCGAATTTTGTATCAATACGCCTTTAGAAATTACTTTTTTTGATTTTAATTTTAATCGACATACTGAAAAAATGTATGCTTTAGGAGGATGTACTACACAAAGTTTTAACGTGCCTTTTTACCCTATTTATGCAGCACTCGATTTAGAAGAAAAAATTAATGATGCAACAACCGATAATTACCAAATTATTTCGGAAGAAGGGGTTTATGAATTCCCAAATACCAAAATGACCGTAGATGTTGAAGAGGTAGGCGACTCGGTTTTATTGCGGGTAGTTCATAACTGGGTTGCCCCCGACAGGTTTAAAGAACCGATTCCAAATATTATTCTTTCTGATAGTCGCTATTGGACGGTAGAAGGGGTGAATGTAACAAGTTTTAGTGCTAGTGCAGAAATTATTTATAATGGCAGTAGTTCGTTTAATGGAGGATATTTAGACAATACCCTCATTTCGGCAGTAGAGCAAAACATGGTGGTACTTTATAGAAGTACTACTGCCGATGATTGGCAAATTGATAATTTTGTAACACAAGATATAGGAGTTAATGGCGTAGATAGAGTGGGTACATTTACCCTCGATAATTTGCGCTTTGGCGAATACACTTTGGGCATTTATGATGGAGATAGAATAGACACCCTCATCACTTTTATTCCTGATTGTACCGTAGTTGGTGTAGGAGTAAATAATGTTGATAAAGAAAAAATAAATAATCATTTAATGATCTCTCCTAATCCTGCCACTAATAATTTAAGCATTAAAATAGCCGATGAAATAAAAACTACCGCCACAGAAATAGCCGTTTATAATTACCAAGGACAATTGATTTACAACGCAAAAAAAGAATTAATTAAAAATGTTTTTTCAGTAGATTGTAGCACTTGGCAATCAGGTGTTTATTTTGTGAAATTATATGGGAAAAATAAAATTAAATTTGGAGAAAAGAAGGTTGTAATTATGCATTAGTGCATTAAAGGGCAAATGTTTTTATTTTCCCATAGATTAATTTTTTTTATAAAAATTTGATACGAACAATTGTATTATACTCAACCAAATTGGGTTTTGTGCAAATAGTTGTTTAATTATTACATCAAGCCTCCCGGCTTGTAGCAAAAAAGATAACCTACTGTAATAAATATCGAAAA
>JAHDBT010000229.1:1419-10884 GCA_020630215.1 Bacteroidota bacterium | reverse complement strand
TAGTTAACACTTTAAAACGGCGAAGCGAAGCCGTCTAAATAGCATGTACGAGATCCTCTTTACCAAAAAAAGTGTAACCTACTAATTGAAATATGCCAAAGTATGCCCCTATTTTATATCATTCTCCACCAAGAATCTAATGGCTTTTGTTTTTTAAAAACTAAAAACCAATGGCAAACAAAATATAAAATAACCAACCCTCCCGCCCACAAGGCATACATTAAATAAATGCCACTACCTAGTGGAAAAGCAATGCTCATGACTGCATACAAGTATAAATGTAGGATGTAAAAGAACATAGCTGTTTGTCCAAATATTTTTAGGGGCTTTAACCAGTTCTTATCGCTTATTTTGGAAAAGAACGTTAGTAGTAATAAATTGAGACCTATGGTAGCTAAAATAAAAGTTAGGCTTGGTGGATATTTGATGAGTGTAAAAAAATGTATCCAAGTATCGTTGGCTGTAAATTGGAAGTTGGCGTAGCCTAAAAATCGTAAAAGAATAAAACCTAGTAAAAACCCAATGCCTGTTTTAAACGATAATTGGTAAATAGTGTCGGGATTTTTTTGAAGCAACTGTCCCCAAAAAATTCCAAAAACACTTACTCCTATCCACGGAATGATTGGATAAATAACCATTACTCCTGTTGACATGCCTGGCACCAACAAAAAATGTTCGAGTGGATGAAAAGCAGCCATTGGATTAGCGGAGCTAATATACCATCCTGATAAAATAAAACTACCTATACTTAAAAGGAGTAACTGCCAGTTTCTAAGTTTCCACAAAAAGCTGCCTAGTATCATACACATCCCTAAGCCATACAAAACGGTAGTTGGCAATAAAAAGCCGCTAGTATATGCTCCTGGCATTGTAGACTCGTTGTGTACCTCACTAAAGGCAAAACCAAGTCCCCATGCAGGAAACTCTAGTAAAAACATGAGCAATAAAATAACCCCTCCTCGTTTAAAAAAATACTTACGTATGTCTGTTTCTTTCCAAGAAGAAGCCAATCGTTTTTGAGCAAATAAATAAATGCTCATGCCCATTAAAAAGAAAAACCCAGGCGCACATAAATGGCTTACAAAACGGGTAAACCACCAAGCTAAGGATGGATATGTGGTAAAATCTACGCCCCACATTTCACTAAAATGCACCCGTCCTATCATAGCACTCGCATGGTCTAAAGCCATTAACATCATAATAAAACCACGCAAAAGGTCTATGCTTTGCATCCTGTTATTGCTCATCTTATTTATTTGGTTGGGTTGAGTTTAGCAAACATGCTGCTACCTCACTAAGGTAATGTTTCCTTTTTGCAAAAATGGCTCCTCTAAAAAGTTGGTTGCGGCTACATAATAAACATACACCCCTACATCTAAAGGTACGCCTCGGTAAGTTCCATCCCATTCCGAGTCAAAGTCATTGCCTTCAAATACCATTTGTCCCCATCTGTTGTACACTTTAAAAATACGCAAATCCTTCAATCCTTGGCTTGCAATAATACGAAAGGCATCATTTACGCCATCATTGTTAGGCGAAAAGCCTGTTGGAATAATCACATTAAAAATACGAGTTACCTGCACCCAAACCGAATCGGTGTTTTGGCAACCAAATTCGTCTGTAGTCGATAAAAAATACAAGGTACTATCTAAAGGAGACGCATCGGGCATTGCAATAGTAGGGTCGCTTAAACCTGTTTCTGGAGTCCATTGTAGCGTGCCTGTTGCATCGCCATTAAGCAATCCTGTCTCTCCAATGTTAATGGTTATGTCTGGGCCTGCATCTACTGCTGGCAGCGGATGTACAATAACCGAAATGGTATCAAAATCATTAAAGCAGCTATTGTATACCTCCACTACATAATCGGTAGTAACAGTAGGGGTTGCAATAGGATTGGCAATATTGGGGTCGCTTAAACCCGTTGTAGGAGTCCACCTATAACTTCCTCCGCCCGAAGCAAATAATGCAACCGAGTTGCCTTCGCAAAACTCGAAACTGCCATCGGCATTGGCCATTACGGGATAGTCTACACTAATAACAACCATTTCTGTTTTTTCACAACCTCGGTCGTCAATTGCAGTAAAAGCGTAAGTGGTTAAACTATCAGGTGCAACTAACATGGTAAGCTCTGTACCAATAATTTGTCCTTCGCTGCTCCATTCCATGTTTACCACATTACTAGGAACGGATGCTAATAAAGTAATACTATCTTGGTAGCAAATGGTTGTATTTGGCGTAAGCTCAATAGCAGGTTTAGCATGTACTACCACCGTCATATCGTCTACATCTATACAGCCATTAGGGTCCGAAATAGTTACGGTATAAACGGTTGTTTCGGTAGGACTTACGAAGGGGTTGCGCAAAATTGCCGTAGAGTCGTTTAAGTCATCAGCAGGCGACCATTCGTAATTAAACCAATCAAATTCATTGAAAGCATTTAGTTGAATGCTATCGCCTTCACATATTTCTAAATCTCCTCCTGCATCAGCAGTAAAGTCCGAATAAATGGTAAAACTAAACGATTTATCTTCCCAACAACCATCATCGGTATAAACATCTAATACCACGGTGTAATTACCAGGTTCATAAGTATGGCTGGTTGACCAATCGTTACTCATATTATTTTCGGGCGATGCATTAGGGTCGCCAAAATTCCATTCCCACGAAGTTAATTCGGCTCCAGAGATAGTGGTTGTATTATTAAATTCGACCGGTACGCCTGGACATAAAATGCTTGCTTCAAAAGAAGCAGCAGGAACGGGATTAACCCATATATCAGCACTAGTAGTTAAGGCACAACCGAGGGTAGTTGTCGTACTTAAACTAACGGTTTGGTCACCTCCCTGTCCATATATATGTATGGGATTTTGTTCGCTACTGGTGTTGCCATCCCCAAAGTCCCATCTCCAACTATCTATTTCTCCGTAGGTGCTTTGCGATAAATCGGTAAAGGTAACGGGGTCATTGGCACAATCGGCAACATACGAAAAATCGTTGCTCAATGTTGGGTAAACATTTACAATAATGGTTGCCGTATCTGCACAATCGCCTAGGCCAGAATCTGCTACCAAAGTTACATAGTAGGTTCCTGAGTCGGGATATTCGTATTGAGGACTGGTGAGGATAGAAAAATCGGAAGTGGAGGTAGGATCGCCAAAGTCCCAGTCGTAGTATACCGCACCAGAACTAATATTTACAAAATCGACGGTAAAATCTTCGCCACAATCGGTAATTACATAATCCCCTGCTGCGGTAACACTATCCGATTCTACAGCAGCCAAAACCACTTGACAGTCGGCTACATTAAACTGAAAATCGCGCCGCAATGTATTAATCAATTCTCCATTTCGATACTCTGACACACAAATGCCTACCACATACTGCCCTAGTTCGGTAGGTGTTCCATATAAATACCCCGTAATAGGGTCGATGCTAACAGGCGGGCTTCCCCCTAGTGGAAATTCGCCAGAATAACTAGATTTCCAGCTTACAATATTATATGGCGGAGGGTTGGTAATTTCCGAACAACCAGGATTGTCGGCATTACCCGGTTGTGGGCAAGTTTCGCTACCACCAATTAATGGCGAACAAAGCTCGTATACTAACGAATCGCCATCCATATCGGTAGCAGATTGGTCGATAGCTAAAGGAGCATTACCACAAATTACAATTGGCGGAAAAGAATTAAATGTAGGAGAATTGTTGCAGACTGCTAAGTCTACTGGCGGTACCTCTGCAATATAAGAGGAGCCTGTTTCTTGCGGGTCCCAAATATTAATAATAGAACTATTTCGGCTGTACCGTTGATATACTAAGGTATAACCAATGCCATTATTAGGCAGCGATACATTATCAATATATACCGCTTTTTCTACACATACATCAGGCAGCGTTTCTAGGCAAATATCGGTAGGTGGTGCTACATTCTCGGCACCTGGAAAAGCAATTTCTCTTTTATCAACCAAATCGCCATCATTTTCAAATACAAATAAATAGGCAGGATCGTCAAAAAAAGCACAATCTACACAATTGCAATCCCGATATACGGTAAGCGTTACCGTGTAATCAGCCCCTCCGTTACAGGTATAGGTCATTTCTCCACCTACAATATGAAAAGCATTGGCATTTTGCTGTATGCCCATTATACATAGTATACACAGTAGCAAATACCCAAGAGTTCGATAACCAAAGCTTGCATCTTGTCTTTTTTTTTGTTGATAATTTTTGTGCGTGTGATTCATAATATCTTGAGTTTGGTTTTTAGGTTGCCATTGTAATATACTATTTTTTTTATTTCATATCACAATATCGAACAAAATCTGTTACAATAGCTAAGGTTTTTTCGGGTGCTTCAAACATGCCTGCATGCCCAACATCTGCTAGTAAACTAAGATGTGCTCTAGGGGCAAGATAACACTCCTTTAAGTTTTGTTGGTAAGGCACAAATGCATCCTGTTTGCCAATAATAAAACTAACAGGACAGGCGATTGTTTGGAGGACTTCCGAACGGTCGGGACGATACATCATGGCATTAGTAGCCGCAATTAAGGCTTGCGGTGTTAAACGATTAGCTCTTACCTTAACGGCCGCAACCACCTCTGGATTTTGTTGGGCAAAGGATTGGGTAAATAAAGCAGGAAAAAAACCAGTTAAATAAGGTTTTGTCCCATACTTTTCAAAAGATTTAATGGTGGCCGTGCGTTTTTTGTGCTTTTCTTCATCATCGGCATAGGTAGTTGAGTGAAACAATATTAGCCCTCGCAGCATTTCGGGATATAGCTCGGCAAAAGCAATACCTGCATAGCCGCCCATAGAATGCCCTACGATGACTGCTTGTTCAATTTTTTCTCGTTGCAAAATAGCTTGCACTCCTGTTGCCATTTCTTCAATACTTATTTCCTCCTGCACTTCGGAGCGACCAAAGCCTGGTAGGTCGGGAGCTATAACCTGGTATTTTGCGCTAAGAGCTTCGGTGTAGGTGTCCCAGATGTGGTAATCTTCGCAAAAACCATGTATTAGCACAATGGTGTTTTTATGGTTGCCCTTACCTGCGTACCTGTATACAAGCTTTTTGTTTTTGTATTTAATGGCGGTTGGTATAACTGTTGAAATGCCCATGCTGTTATTGTTGAATGGATGAATTGCTTTATTGCCTATGGTTAATTGCTGAACGGCTGAGTTCCTTGCTGATTAAACAGTATTGAGTTGCTATTGTTTTAGGTTCTTCTTATTCCACGATTCAAAAATACTGTTTTTTAGAAGGATATTAAAATAAGGACACCTTTGCCAAAGACAAAAAGCGTTGGCATTTGCTTTTACCTACGCCTTTTTAAATTGAAACCCAACAAACAACAAGGTACTTAACAGCAACAAACCTACCGCCTGATGCATAACACCAAAACTTACTGGAATACCTTGACTTGAATTTAACAACACCAAAACGCCTAGCAGCACTTGTGTGCTTAGTATTAGTGGCAAGCTATTTAAAGCACGTTTAAAAATGAGGTTGTTGGTATTTATTTGACGTGCTTTCCACCAAAACGCCATAATAAGCACACAAAGGAGGTAGGCTATGCCTCGGTGGGTGAATTGTATGGTAGCTCGGTTTTCGAGGAAATTCATGTACCAAGGAGTTATAGAAAAAGTTTCGGGGGGCAGGAGTTGCCCGTTCATATCGGGCCACGAAGGGTAGTATTGGGCGGCATGTAAACCCGACATAAAGCCGCCAAAAATGATTTGTATAATGGTAATCATAATAATGACTCGTAAAAAGTTTCTTGCGCCACTTGCTTGTACGAGGTCTTCTTTGGCGACAAATAAATCGGCAACAAACCATAATATATAGGCAAACAAAAAGATGGCGAGCAGGAGGTGTGCGGTGAGCCGATAATGACTGACCCAAGGCATATCTACCAGTCCACTTTTTACCATAAACCACCCCAGTAATCCTTGTGCAATGTACAAAATGAGTACGGTTAAAAACCGTCCTGTAGCCACCGCATCCAATTTTTTACGCAACCAAAACCATAGAAAAATGCCTAGGATAACCATAAATCCCCATCGCCCCCAAACACGGTGCAGCCATTCCCAAAAAAAGATGCCTTGAAATTGAGATAAGGTCATGCCCTCATTGAGTTTGGAGTATTGTGGCGATTGTTTGTATTGGTCAAACTCGGCTTGCCATGCCTCCTGCCCTATTGGAGGGATGGTTCCCGTTACAATTTTCCAGTCGGTCATGGATAAGCCCGAACCTGTTAGGCGAGTAATGCCGCCTACAATTACCTGTATATAAATAATGGCTAGTACCAATATCAATAAGTAGCCTAATTTTCGTTTGTTTGCAGTGTTCATGGTTTTGCTTGTTGGTTGGTTAAACGCATCTGTATCGTGTAGTATTTACAATAACGGCCTTTTTTTGTTTATTTTATAGCGCAAATTTATATTTTTTTCATACAAAAATATTTGCTGCATCTGCAATGTCGACCATCCCTACGGGATTTCAAAATGTTTAGAAAATAAGGTTCTGATATAGTTCTTCTACCTGCTACAAAAATACCTGTTACTTTCTACAAAATTACTCTGGTACTAATCCTAGTGCTGCCAATGCTTGTTTGGTAACTTTTTTGCGGATGCTAGGAAATCCCTCCATTTCAAAATCAGCATTCGGTTCAATATTAGTGGCAAAATAATGGATTACGTTGTTGCTTAGTTGCACGTATCCTACAAACCAGCCAATATTTTTTTCATCAACAATGCCCCAACCCGTTTTAGCTCTTAGGGTGTACTTTTCATTATCTTCTTGTCGCATCATCAGCATCACCGCATTGGCGGTTGACTTATTAACAGGCAACTCGTAGTTGTACAGGCGTTCTAAAAAATCAATTTGTTCGTATGGGGTGATGGCGGATGTTCCTCGCAGCCAAAAAAGGTCAAGATTTGTAGTATCGACCTCCATATTTCCAAAGGAAAACTTATCCAAATAGTGATTCATTCGCTGTACGCCAATTTTACGAGCGATTGCCCGATAGCAAGGTACACAAGAAGTTTTAAAAGCATCGCTTAGAGGCATACTTTTTTCCCAAATTGCCAAACGCCTGGGTTGCCCATCCCATTTCAGGATGGTCGTGTCGCTAGGTACAACGCCTGTTTCGAGGGCAATAAGCGTATGGGGGATTTTGTAGGTAGAGGCTGGTAAAAACGCTTTTTTTGCTCTAGCAAAATCATTGGAATGATATTCCTTTTTTTGTGGGTCGTATACTAGGATGGTGCCTGTTAGTTTTGCATCGGCTAGTATTTTTTGGAAGGTGGAATTTTGGGTTGCTTTAGGTTGGTTTAGCTCCTTATTTTGGGTTGCTTTTATTTCGGCATCGAAAATGGCTTTGGCTCTTTCGTTTGTTTTTTTTTGAGGGGATTGGCAGGTTGTTAGGGAAAATAGGATAAGTGCAATGCTTAGTCCTATATTTAGTTTTATAGCATGGCTGGTTTTTTTTAGTGGTTTCATGATAAGGTGTTTGATGTTTAGTGAAAGGTATAAAAAAATTAGACATGACCTATCCTGATTTAGGATGTGCCATGTCTAAATTTTTTTTTATGGTAAGTCTATTACCATTTACAAAAGTCAATAATACAATATTAGATTTTCCTTTGGAAAACAGCAACTCCCCTACTCTGGCACAAAATAAGTCTCCCCCAATAACCTATACTCCATAGAGTTTTGCGGAAAATTACGTACATCGCCTTGCAACAACCGCACATCTTTAGAGTGGTACAAAGGTAAAAACGGCGCTTCGTTAGCAGCAATTTGTTCTGCTTGGCGGAATAGCTCGTTTCGTTTTTTATCGTCTACGGTACGGAGGGCTTCGGTAAATAGTTTATCGTATTTAGGGCTTTTAAAGCGGAAGGTGTTTAGGTAAACAGTTCCTTTTGCAATATCCGCTGGCAGGTGATCGCTCCATAGTAGGGTGAGGAAATTTTCAGGGTCGGGGTAGTCGGCAATCCAGCCTGCGCGCCAAAAATCGAACTTGCCGCTTTCGGTGTTTTCTAGGTGTTGGTGGAAAGGCATTTTGCTGATGTTGACTTTAATATTTAAATTCTCGCTCAACATTTTTTGTACGGCTTCGGCTACTTGCTCATTACGACCGCCACCGCTGTTGATATTTAGCGTTAACTCTGGAAAACCTTTTCCATCAGGATAACCAGCTTGTGCCATTAAAGTACGAGCTTTGTTGGCATCAAAAGAATAACCTTTTACGCCTTTGGTATTGTAACCAGAAAACGATGGCGGCACAATGCCATGATGTGCAGGTACGCCGCCGCCTTTTAAGGTAAAGTCGATGAGTTTTTCTCGGTCTACGGCATAGCAAAATGCTTGGCGTAATTTTTTATCCTTGAATAGCTCTCCAGTATTTAAAAAGCCATAATACTGCACATCCATTGATGGGCGTGCTTGGTATTGATATTGCTTGTACCCCTCTTTTAAATTGCCTTGTCTATCGGCAATTTCATCCATCATTTCTAATGGTGGGCGGTATATTAAATCAGCATTTCCTTTTTTAAATTCTCGTAAGGCCGACATCATTTCTTTAATAAAAGAAAAACGCACACCATCTAAAAAGGGTAGCTGATTTCCATTTTTATCTTTCTTCCAATAATTAGGATTTCGCAACATAATTACCGCCTCATTTTCCTTCACTGTTTTTAGCATAAACGGACCTGTTCCTACGGTTTTATCTCGCATCTCTTTGCCGTATTTGGTTACGGCCTCCTCTGGAAAAACAAAACCAAAAGGCATGGCTAAAATGTATAAGAAACTACTAAAAGGTTTGCTTAATTTTATTTCTATTTGGTTATCGTTTATTATTTTAATGCCGCTTACACCGCCTGCTACTTTTTTGCCGCCTGCGGTTGCCTTCCAATGTTCGTTGGCTCCAACAATACGGTCTTTTACAAAATCGTAACCTTTATTATCGGCACTCGATGTACATAGTAAATCCAAGCAATATTTTACATCTTTGGCGGTTACTTCTCGTCCTTTACCATCTGCAAAACAGGGGTCGTCGTGAAATTTTACGCCTTTGCGAATATCGAAAGTGTAGGTAAGGGCATCATCACTTACGGTCCATTTTTCGGCAATAGAAGGGACTAGGGTTAGGTCGGCTTGGTCTAGGGCAACAAGTCCTTCGTATATTTGGTTGGTAATGCGGTGTCCTACTACTTCGCCTACGTTTAAAGGGTACAAGGTGCGGAAGTATTCTTCTTCGTTAATTTTAAAAACGCCGCCATAATGTGCGCCGCCTTTACCTGCTTTAAGTTCGCCACCACTGCTTGTACTACTGGACGATTCGCCACCACCACAAGCAAAAAGCAAGCAGCATACGGCCACTAAAAAAGGGATAAATAGTTTGTTCATAATTGGATATTTGATTGATGTTTTTGGATTTTTTGTGTAAGGATTCCCACGAAGTT
>JAHDBT010000229.1:0-1319 GCA_020630215.1 Bacteroidota bacterium | reverse complement strand
CACGAAGTTTTTTTGGCTTTTCGGTCTCCTTTTGATAGTACAATTGGAAAGTTAAAGTTTGTGGGTACTTAGCTTGTTTTGGGTGTTCTGCATGGTGTCGCACGAAGTTTTTTTAGGGCTTTGTGTTTGCTTTTCCTTAGTATTACAGACCTACTATTTTAAATCCTTATTAAAAATCTGCTTCAAAGCCGTGTCCTTTTTCTCCCCAAAAGAGCAGCCATTTTGCTGCCGCATATAAAATATGGGCTTTGCTTTGTGGTGTTCCTTCGTCTACTTCTGGAATGGCTTTTTGTGTTTTTAAATTTTGGCAGTTGTGCTTTTTAGCGTATTTATCGGCCACGGCCATTATTTCGTTACCCAATACAATGGTATCCCTCGCCATCAAAGATTCGTGGATGGAGGTAATTAGCTCAGGACCTAAAATATCTTCGCAGCCTTTTAAAAACTCTGCTCTAAAAACATGGGCTTCATCATGAAAGGCAATGTAGCAGGGCAAGCCGTCGCAAGGCGGTACTAGTTCTAGCACATAGTAGCCTTCTAGTTCTTGCAAAAAGGCTTCAATAGTTCCTTTTTTTTCTTCTTGCAAATTGTACTGCTCTACGCCCCATATGGTTGCCGATTCGCTAATGCCCACCTGCGGCGCATCCAAGGTTTTATACGGACTAATGGCGATGCTTCGCATTTCTGTTACGAGTTGTTCTTTTGTTTTGGGTTTTCTGCCAATAATTTTTTTCCAGATAGGTATAACCTCCTCTTGTTTTCCCGTAAGAAAATTAAAAAGCCGTTCAAACTGTCGCTCTCTTCCTGGTTCTGGTTTATATAAGGGTCTCCAATCTAAGCCCATCTTTTGGTTTGTTTTTGTTTAGGGATTTATTTTTTCAGGAGCAGTTTTTGAGTATCAATTTTGACAAGGTCACAGGTGTTAAAAAAACATATAATTTATTTAACCTCCCCCTAGTCCCTCCCAAGGAGGGGAATAATAGTTTCATTGATATAAATACTGCTTAAATTTATGGGTTGTTTTTTGATTGAGATAAGTGCAAAAATCACAAGTCAAAATCATCAATCGTTAGTCTAAATTTTAAATAAAAAACTTCCTAAAATCAGTATATAAAAATCAAAAATACTTATCACATCAGCAGGAAAATAAATTCTAAATGAAACACCTCCTAGCGTCAGCATATAAAAAATCAAAAATCGCATTTCAAAAATCAAGATTCGAAACTACCCCGTCAGCATATAAAAAATTTTAAATTCTAAATCTTCGATCCTAAATTCTAAATGAAACACCTCCTAGCGTCAGCATATAAAAAATCAAA
>JAHDBT010000228.1 GCA_020630215.1 Bacteroidota bacterium | reverse complement strand
AACAAAACTCACTCAAAAGCAACTTAACACTATTAACTTGACAAACCACTAAGGAATGTGTAAATAATAACTTATAACAGTTCTGCGTAGAAATTTTGTTCTTAGGCAAGGCGCAAAACGCAGGAATAGCCTAAGCTATTGCGAGTATTTGCAACGCAGAATAAGGACAAAAGATCAAGTAGAATTTATAAGTTATTATTTAAACGTTCCTAAGTACAATACTCCGTTGAGTTTTTACTACTCCACGTTCATTTTTTATAAAAAAAATGAATGCCCGGTCCAGCCTCCCGGCTGGAGCGTAACGGGTTTCAAGCCTCTGGCTTGCGCCTAAAAATGCAAACTTATTTAATTGACTGTTTGGGATTTAACCGAACATCGGAATAAAAAAGCTCCTACAACTAACTAATTGAGTGTCAATAAGTATTTTTTATAAAATTCAACAGACTATTGTAAGTAAAAGTAAACACTTAATGTTAAATTTTTGATCCATTAGGCTAAAAATGGCTTCAACCAGCCCCCTTTTCCTAAATTGGGGAATGGGGGGTTTTGAGTATATACCTCCTATAAATCCAATTTTCACATTAAAACACCTAAAAAACACTAACTAGTGACTCAAAACCTAAGTTCTTGATGACCCAAGCCTTGTCTTTTTTTCCTGCTACTGCGTTATTGCTCCCTCACGTAGCTACGGCTATGCTCGCTCGCAATGCCTTGTAGCAGAAAAAAAATACGGCGACTTAATCATCAGAAACTTAAGTTTTGAGCCACTAGCAACTTAAATAAAAAAATAATTTCCGATTTTTTATTTTTAAAAGCCCGTAAATAAAGAGCTTTTAATTAATTGCTGATAAAAAAAATCCGATTTGAGCCTTAAAGTGTACTTTTAAATCCTTTTTTCTTAGGCGATATTTGTAGAGTAATCAATCACTAACTACATTCAACAATAAAAATCTAGCAATTATGATAACTTATAAATCAACCTATATCATGAAAAACATCATTGCATTATTGGCTTTTGTACTGGTTTTTATACTAGCAAATAGTACCGTAAAAGCACAACCTTATACAACCGCTATAGGAGGATTGAATGATACAGTTCGTTGGGAATTGTCGTATTGTAATTTGTTTGAAGAACCTTCTGATCTTTTTGCTTATGGCGACACCCTTATCGATTCTAATTATTATAAAAAACTTTGTGCAGGACCTATAGGTGTGTATGAGTATACAGCAGATGTAGAAGACAATATGGCTTTGTTAAGAGAAGATTACGAAACAGGCAAAGTTTGGATGAGAGATTACGTTAATGATGGTTCTGGGATGGTAGAACAAGAAGTTTTACTAATGGACATGTCCTTAGAAATGGGAGATAGTATCCAAATTCCAATATTGGATATTCACGAATTAGAATGGGTTCATGTAATTAGTGTTTTCAGCCTATATGGAAGAAAAGTGATCGAATTTGACTATCCTGTTACGGGTATATGTTCTGATATAGATGGAAACCCTGTTGTATATGACCCAGGAATAAACCTACAATTTATTGAAGGCGTAGGAACAAATAGTAAATGGGTATTTCAATTTAATCAAGCAGACCGATACCAATTCGTGTCGAAGCAGTTTCGTAATGGAATGCAATCGTGGCCCATCCTAATAGAAGGACTTACACAAAACTGTATCAATTTTAACAACCTAAACCCCGACCTTACCTACGGGCCAACTTCAGGATACGAAGATGGCGCAATTATACAAACATATGCAGACGAATATCAACTGCGTTTACACCAATACGATTACCCCTTTAATCCCACCGAATTTATAGGATTAACCCCAGAAATTGCCAACAATTACCAAGTCGATAGCCTAGAAGCACACCTAGAAGGTGCCTACCTCGATTTAGATTTTGATGCCGCAGTTGTTAATGTTTTTTTTGATTATGAAAACAATGGCGATGTAGTACTATTTGCCATTAATAATTGGCCATTACAAGCTTATGAGGATTTTGAAGCTACTTTCGAAGATGTTTATACAGAAATATCTGGCGGCGTACAAATGCTAGTATCTGATGGGCAGGTAGAAATTACCGCCAATGGACCCATCAGTAATATCCGCTTTGGAGGACAAGAGGTAACAATAGATAATATTTGTTACGAAAACGCTTCCTTAACTAGTGTAGATTGCCACGCCTTTTTTCAAACAGAAATAGATGGACCTCAAATACAATTTTACGGGCAATTTGTTAATGTAAATCCACCCGTTTCATTTAGTTGGGAAATGAACGGAGCACCGCTTAATACCGTGAGCGTTCTAGGTCCAACTTTTACTGCCCCCGCCCCAGGAACCTACGTTGCTTGTTTTACAATTACAGCTGAAGACGATTGTAACGATAGTTACTGCCAAAGTATTGAAATAACAGATATGGATGCCAATTGTACCGACTTTGTAGAATTAACAGAAGGAACAGTATACAATCCGACTAACTCCATTATGGGAATTCCGCTAGCATTTGAGAATAATATTGGAATAGGATTTAGCGGACTAGAACTCTCAACAGGAGGACTTTTATTTGGCAACGCTACCGTATTAGCGGAGGATAAATTACACCTAGAAAACATGATGTTGCTGCTAGATTATACTTATAACTTACAGAACGTTTCGACAATTACCCTTACCTGTGAAGGCGCAATCACTGCCGTACAAATAAACGGAATAGGCGGTGAGTTTTACGAAAACGGACTTGTAGACCCAAGTTCAGGCATTTATACCTACACCTTCGACCTAAACGATTTACCCGCAGACGAAACCTTTGAAACCCTACTTTTTGGCGGCGAAGACGTAACCATACACAGCGTTTGTTTTGAAGAATTAGACCCCGTTTGTGAAGCCAGTTTTAATGCCGAAATAACCGAATCCCTTTTTGGCTATTCAATAGGAGTCAATTCAACCTCAACAGCCGATAGCGATATTACCAACTACCAATGGTTTATTAATGGCGACTTATATACCGATTACACCGACCCAAGTTTTATAATAACATTTGAAGCAGAAACAAGTCTAACCATCTGCTTAACAATAGTTACTGCTAGTGGATGTGTAGACAATGTTTGCCAATTTGTAGGTGAAGGCGCACTAGAAGTATGGCCCGGAGATGCCAACAACGACGGTATTGCCAATAACTTCGACCTCCTAAGTATAGGACTCGCCTACAGCACCAATGGAAACGAACGACTAGACGCATCCACAAATTGGGAAGCGCAAACCGTAAATGCTTGGCCCGAAATTACCCCCGACCTAACAAACTATGCGCATTCGGATTGCGACGGAAATGGAATAGTAGAAAATGCAGATGTTGCTGTACTCACTTTAAACTATGGACTAGAAACAGGTAAAACCGAATGGACAACCGAAGGCACCGACGACGATCCGCCATTATATGTGGAACTGCCAGAAGAAGAACTAGTAGAAGGAAATCCTTTTGATGCACCCATTATTTTAGGCTCAGAAGATGCGCCCATACAAGAAGTTTACGGTTTAGCCTTTACCATTAATTATGATCCCGCCATCCTAGACGAAACAACACTAGAAGTTACCTTTAACAATTCGTGGCTAGGAGAGGAGGCAAGCGAAATTATTACCCTCTACAAAACCTTTACCGAAGAAGGACAAATTGATATTGCCATTAGCAGAATAGACCAAAACAATATTTCTGGTTTCGGACGCATCGCATCCGTAGGTGGTATTATCGACAATATTGCGGGTAAAGACGAAGACCTAGTGGACTGGGCTTTTTCTATCTCTAATGTACGAGCTATTACAAACAATGAAAACGAGGTGTTGGTAAATCCTGTAGATACCGAAACAAGCGTAGAGTTATTAGGAAACGATGATGTAGTAAATATACAAATAAGCCCTAACCCTGCTAGTAATATAATAAAACTAGCATTGCCACAAATACAAAACCTAGAAGCAATAAATATTTACAATATACAAGGGCAATTAATAAAAACGCTTAAACCAGCAGCTATTACCGAAGCAATAAATATTTCCAGTTTCCGTAATGGATTATACCTAGTACAAGCAAAATATGCAGACAAAGTATTGACCAAAAAACTTCAGGTGTTACAATAGCTTTTTCATAGTGTTTAATATACTTGCCCACACTTGCTTCTGTAGGGTAAAAAAAACAAAGTTTAAACCTTATTCAAAATAACTTAAAAACCTAATAAGCTGTAAACCTCTTCCAAATTTTTGGAAGAGGTTTTTTTATGTGTAGAACAGCTTTATTGGAGAAGTTATATTTTTTTAAGTAAATGTGTTTGTCGTTAAGTGACAAAGGCATACTTTTACAATTAAATATTGTAACTTTGCAGACTATTTCAATTTAATAAATAGAAAATATTTCCGCCTCCAGTACGCTAGCAAAACCAAACTATAAAACGTAAAATTGTATTTACTTTTCTTCAAAGCCACTATCTAATGAGAAAAACCAAAATTAAAGTAGCATTTTTTGCAGAAATTTTAATTCACGATTTCGACGGTGCGAGCCGTACCATGTATCAAATCCTTGATAGAATTCCATCGGAGGAATTTGAATTTATGTTTTTTTGTGGTGTGCCACCCGATAAACAGTTAAATAGCGAAGTCGTAAAGTTACCTACCTTAAAACTGCCCTTTAATGGTGATTACTGTATGGTGTCGCCATTTTTTTCTAAGCAAAAAATACATGATAAACTAGACGAGTTTAAACCAGATGTGATTCATTTTGCAAGTCCTAGCCCTATGGGCAATATGGCTAAAAAATATGGATTAAAAAACAAAATTCCAGTAGCAACTATTTACCACACCCATTTCATTACTTACATGAAATACTTTTTACGTTCGGTACCCTTTTTAACACCTTATGTCTATAAAAAAAGTGTTCAATTAACAAGGAACATGTATAAAGACCCTGATATTGTTTATGTGCCTACTAGACAGATGATTGCCGAATTACAAAATATATGTGGTTTAGATGGTGCTAATTTAAAATTATGGCAAAGAGGAATTGACACCGAATTATTTAATCCTCGAAAAAGAAACCTAGCCTTTATTCGCCAACTCACGGGAAATGATTTACCCAATATATTATATGCCAGCCGTTTAGTTTGGGAAAAAAATGTAGATACACTCATTAAATTTTACCAACATTGGGAAGAACAAAACATAGCAGCCAACTTTATTATTATTGGCGATGGCGTTGCTCGAAGTAAAGCCGAAAAACTAATGCCTAAAGCCCACTTTTTAGGCACCTTAAAACACGAACATCTGTCAACCTATTATGCTTCTTGCGATGTGTTTTTCTTCCCTTCCGATACCGAAACCTTTGGCAATGTGGTAATTGAAGCAATGGCTTCGGGAATACCCTGCGTACTAGCTAATGCTGGCGGACCTAGGAGTTTTGTGGAAAATGACCACAGCGGTTTTCTTTGCCCTACTAATGATATAGCAGCCTATTTTGATAAAGTGAAATGCCTACTAGAAGAAAAGGAAACCCGTGAAAGAATAATTAATGGCGGTTTAGAACTTATTGATACTTTTAGCTGGGAAAACTTAGTGAGTACTTATTTTAATGACTTAAGAAAACTAGCTGGTGTGCCTATTCCTAAACTTAAAAGCAATAAGCGTAATTTAGATGAACCCCTGAGCAAAACATCTGTTACTGCGTAAAAGCATTTTTATATGCAAAAACAAAAATATGGCATAGAAGGATATGTTTACGTAAGTTATGGAAAAACAAAATACCTGCAACATGCCATCGCATCGGCCATTACCCTTAAACGATATGATAAAAAACGTCCTATTGCCATTGTTTGCCCGCCCAAACATTTGGAGGTACTAGCAGACCTGAATATAGCACACTTATTTGCTGTACAATTAAGCCTACCGCCACAACATGCATCTATTGTAGGGTTTAAACATCATTTACATCAATTCATGCCCTTTCAAAAAAATATATTTATTGATAGCGACATTGTTTGGTGTAAAAACCCAGATGCCTTATGGCTGGCTTTTGAGCCATTTCCGTTTACCATAACAGGCACACAAATAGCCGATAATTTTTTTGGCGCACCCAAAGGTATAGGTGTTATTAAAGATATTTTATTGCGAAAAAGACAAAAAACATTACAACGGTTTGGATTAACGTATCTAAGCCGAGTACAGTCGGGCGTTATTTATGCACGGGAGGAAGAGGTAACCAAAAAAGTAAGCCAATTAGCTCAGTTGATGTTGAGCGAAATTGACCAAACCCATTTTCAAAGCAGGCTTAAAGAAAAAGGTAGAAACATGGAATCCTGCGAGTGGAGCTTGGCAATGGCTATGTCTAAATTAAACATTGCCGTATATCCGTGGTTTCAAGGGCAAACAAGTGTACAGTTAGATTATATTGCCAACTACACCCAACACGATGCCGATTTTAAAGAGGTAAGTTGCACTTATTATGCCGATGAACTGGTATACAGTTTAAGAGGCTTAAAAATTGATTGGCTACAAAAACTACTTACCAAAATTTTGTCTGTTATTCCAGGAAAAGGAGATGTGTTAAAGGTAAAACCTTATTGCTTGCATTTTGGATGGCTGCACGAAAAACAACCCTTCTTAGATTTTGCAGATCGAATGTGGGAAGAGGTTTTACAGAATAAAAAATGATAAAATTGGAGTTGTTACGCTCCAGTCGCAGGAGGCTGGAGCGGGCAGCAGGATCAAGCATCCCCGCTTGAGCCAAACGGGTTCAAAGCCTCCTGGCTTGTAGCACGAAGTGTAAACCGCTTCGATAAACATGTCGAAAATTTTAACCAGCAGCAGGAAAACTTCATCATTCGGTGTTCGATATTCATTATTCGATATTCAAAAAAAATTTAAAAGGATGCTGAATAGCAACAAGCAGTTTATCTACCGCATTTCTCTAAATTTTCCTTTTGGACAAAAAAAGTCTTTATCGAAAAAAACGTTTTTTTGTTGAAACAATTAAAATAATTACGCCCACAAAAATATAATGACCTATATTTGAGCCAATGAATAAAAAGAGAACGATACTATTTATCAGTCATAAATACCCTCCTGCTATTGGAGGAATGGAAACGCAATCTTACGAACTGATTCAACAAGCAGAACAAAATCATACTATCCATAAATTAGTATATACGGGCAATGAATCGCGAGTTGTTTTTTTTACCCAATTAAAAAAGCGGATAAAAAAAATATTGAACCAACATCCCGATATTGATGTGATTCATTTAAACGATGGATTAATGGGCTTATTTACTTTGTGGTTAAAAAAATATACGAAAGTTCCGGTAATCATTACTTTTCATGGTTTAGACCTTGTGTTTCCTAATAGTTGGTATCAGCATTTTATTACGCAAAAATATAATCAGTACGATGCTGCTATTTGTGTAAGCAGGGCTACCGCAGCAGAATGTGTAAAGCGAAATTTTCCTAAGCAAAAAGTATTTGTGGTGCCAAATGGAGTGAATCACCAAATTGCCGAATTTGAAGCGCAACCACAAAAGTTTAAAGCCCAATTTGAAAAAGAGTACGGCATTAATTTAGACGGAAAAAAAATAATTACCACCCTAGGCCGAGCCGTACAAAGAAAAGGCTACAGTTGGTTTTTAAAAAATGTATTGCCTCAATTAGGAGACGATGTATTGTTGGTAATGATGGGACCTATTGTTACTAATAAAAAAACAATTTGGAAAAAGGTAATCCCTAGTGCCTTTCAAAAACAAATTGAACTTGCTTCGGGTGGATTAAATGACCAAGAACAAATTACCGATTTATTACAGGATACGGCACTAAAAAGTAAAGTTATTCAAACAGGGAAATTACCCTACAACCAAGTATTAGAAATGCTGAGTATTGCCGATTTATTTGTAATGCCCAATATTAAAAAATGGGGCGATGCAGAAGGATTTGGACTCGTTGCCCTAGAAGCTTCGCTTAGAAAAACGGTGGTAGTTGCCAGTAATTTAGAAGGAATTCCAGACGCTATTCAGGATGGTAAAAATGGTATTTTGTTAAAGTCGGAAGATGCCCAAAGCTGGGCGCAAAACATTAATAATTTGTTAAAAGACAAGCTAAATTTAAAACAAATGGGTGAGCAGTTTCAACAATTTACCCTACAAAACTACAGCTGGAAAAAAATGACCCAACAATACATCCAAGTATTTGATAAATTGATAAATACAGTATAAAAAGCCATGCATGCTTCCACAAAAACATACCAAATAATTATTATTGGGGCCGGACCAGTTGGGCTAAGTTTAGCCAATTTACTAGCACCTTATGGTATTGCTATTGCGGTATTTGAAAAATCGGGCAGCATTTATCCAAGTCCTAGGGCAGTGCATATTGATGATGAAACGGTACGCATTTTTCAGGCAATGGGCATACTGCCGCAACTACAGGCATTTATCGAACCGTTTGAGCACATGCAATTTATTAGTGCAAAGGGAAAATTATTGTACCAAATGTGTTTGTATGAGGGTAAAAAAAAATACGGACACCATCCTGCCAATTGGTTTTTACAACCCGAATTAGAAAAAATACTTCGCCAAAATCTTGCAAAATATCCGCTAGTAGATTTGTTTTTAAATCAAGAGTTAATAGCCATACAGGACAAGCAGTTACTAATAAAAAATTTAGTGAGTAAGCAAACAGCTTCCTATTGGGCTACTTATGTAATTGGTTGCGATGGAGGGAAAAGTGCGATTAGAAACCTATTAAAAATTCCTTTCCAAAATTTACAGTTCGACCAAAAATGGATGGTGGTAGATGCCTTTTTAAAATCGCCAACCGCTATTGATTTATTACCAACTTATCACCAACAAATATGCAATCCTAAACGCCCTGTTACCTATGTGCCAGGCGTAAAGTTACATCGCCGTTTTGAGTTTATGTTGTTACCAAACGAAAACGAAACCACCATCACACAAGCAGCAAATGTAGCAAAATTAATACGTCCGTTTATCGCTCCCGAAAAGCTAACCATACAAAGAGCTACGGTTTATAGTTTTCATGGATTGATAGCCGAAACATGGCAACAAAATAACTTTTTTTTAGCAGGAGATGCGGCCCATTTAATGCCGCCTTTTGCAGGACAAGGCATGTGTTCGGGCATTAGAGATGCCCATAATTTGGCTTGGAAATTAGCGGCCGTTTTAACAACAAATGCACCCACAAGTTTACTGCAAACCTACCAAGCAGAACGGCAAACCCACGTTACCGAAATGGCCAAAGGAGCGATTAACATTGGCAAACTCGTGCAAACACGAAATCCTGTTATTGCTCAACTTAGAAATATGCAATTTTTTTTAGCTCGCCATATTCCTTTTATTGCACAAATAATGCAAAAGGATAGTTTAAGAAAACGCCCTTACGAAAGAGGAATGCTAGGAAAAAAACATGTTTTGGCAGGACAATTAATGATACAACCCCTAGTACAAAATTTAGCAGGAAAAAATCTTTTACTAGATGAGTTACTAGGAAATAGTTGGGCAATGCTGCACTTAACCCCCGCACTAGCGTACGGAAAATGGATGCACATTTTACTAGAAAAAAATGGGATAAAGTTTGTAAATATAATGCAACACTTTAAGGAGGAAAATGGGCAACTTACCCAATGGTTTTACCAGCAAAAAATAAGCTTTGTAGTCATACGCCCCGACCGTTATATTTTTGATGCTGGTAAAGCAGGAGAGGAGGAGGAAGTTTTAAAAAATTTAGATTTTAGCCCTTCCCAAAACGAACTACTATCCTAAGCCACTTCTGGATACAACCATTTTTGATACCCCGCAGGCTCAAACGGCTGCCAAGCACCTTTGGCTTGTGCTAACCTGTTCGCAATAAGCATTAGTACAACAGGGTGATGTCCCAATCCGCAATGACTACTAACTACCTCAATGTTTTCACTATTAGGCGCACCAGCTTGTTCCATGCAATATTGCCAGGGTACAATGCCATCCGATTTGCTGTAAATGGCCGTGCTAGGCACATCAATCGGTTGTTTCATGCGTTCAATTAATTCGGGATCAATCTTTTTTTCGGGAGTCATACCATGAATAAGGCGGTACATTAAAATGGCATTGTTGTTTTTATTAACACAGCCAAATGGCGAACCCATCGTAATTACCTGTCGTACATCTCCAGGAATTAGCCGAGCAACTTCACGGGCATAAACGCCGCCTAAACTCCAGCCAATAATACTCACTTTTTCGTTGTAGCGGTTTTTTAATTCCTTAATGCGCCTAATTAAACGCAGCTCAATTGCCTCGTTAGCCAAATTTCTGCCAAAGCCCCACGGATGTGCCGCATACCCTCTGTCCTTTAAAAAATGCCGAATAGGAATCGTTGTTGTATCATCAGCCGTAAAGCCTGGAATAACAATAACAGGATGCCCGTCGCCTTTAGGAAGCGTTTTTAAAATAGGGTAACCTGCTACAAATAAACCTAACTCTGCTACGGTTCTGCCTTCTAGTAGCATCATAAGTAAAGAAGGTTTTTTTATTGCCTCTTTTTTCGATTGTTCGTTAAATTTCATGCACATAATTATAGTGGACTTGTGTTAGGTAAATAGTTTGTGGGTTTTGGGTTATAAGTTGTGCTTCGTATTTTGCGTTAGTAACGTTTAAAAAATAAATCCGACAATTTGTACGTAGAGGTTTTGTGCTTAGACAAGGCGCAAAACGCAGCCATAGCCTAAGCTACGGCGAGTATTTGCAACGCAGGATAAGTGCAAAAGATCAAGTAGAAATGACGGATTTATTTTTTATGCGTTACTTAGTAGGAAACCTAAAACTTTTTAGTTCTAAGATATTTGGGGGCTGATATATTTTAATATCGTTAGCAAGCCAAAGG
>JAHDBT010000227.1:8837-10903 GCA_020630215.1 Bacteroidota bacterium | reverse complement strand
TGTACTCCAGACCCAGTATGCGCTATTTCTGGCGTTGCTGCTTCTACCCCTGCTTGTAATGGTACTGATGCTACCTTCGATGTAAGCTTCATGGTTACTGACGGTGGTGGTTCTTACAGCGTAGTAGATGGTGCAGGTACGGTATGGGCTACAGGTACAGGTTCTCCATTAACTGTTACTGTTCCTAACAGTACTGGTGGTATGGCTTCTGTAAACGTTGTAGACGATGCAGATAATACTTGTGCTGGTACAGCAGTAATGGTCAACTTACCTGATTGTAGCGATACTGCTCCAACCTGTTCTATCGACGGCTTATCTATCTCTAACGTTTCTTGTGATGGTGCAGATATTACCTTAGACTTTAACTTCACAGCAACTAACGGAAGTGGTGCTTACTACTTATTAAACGATGCAGGTGATATTTTAGCTACAGGTACAGGCTCTCCAATTAACGTAACAATTGCAGGTGCTGGCGATACAAATATGAACTTAACAGTTGTAGATGCAGTAAGCTGTGAATGTAGTGCTACATTAGCCGCTAATTTAAGCTGTACTGGCGAACCAAGTGTAGATTATAACGACCCTTGTAACTGTTCTGCTTCTCAAAACTATGTGTTAAGTAACAACTTATATATTTACGAAGAAATCACCATCACCTCTGGTGTTGGCGAAGAATGGATTTATACAGACGGTGTAGGTATCTATAATGAGGTAGCTAACATCATCGACGAAGGTTCAACTATTACGGAAACAGCTCCTGGTGTATATACATTCAGTTTCTGGATGTTATCAGGTATCGAATATAATATTACAGTAAGCAATGGTGAGTTTACGCTTCCTCTTTCAAATGTTTGTACAGATTGTATCATCGACCCTGAGTGTGCTATCTTAAACGTAGTAGCTACTCCTGCTACTTGTACTGGTACGGATGCTATTTTCGATGTAAGTTTTGTAGCAACTAACGATAGTGGTAATTACATTGTTACTAATGGTACTACAGGCTTAGTATTAGCTACAGGTACTAATACGCCAATACAAGTTACTATTCCTAATAGTGCTAGTGGCGATATTACCGTAAATGTAATAGATGCAAATGTATTTGGTTGTGTAGGTTTTGCTACAGTCGTATCAATTCCTAACTGTGGCGATAGTGCCTGTCCTTCTGCTGCTACGGCATCTGTAGAAGCTTCAGGTAATGTTTGTGCAGGGGACTTAGTAACCGCTACTGTTAATATTACAGGTGGTAGTTCAGACAGTTACGATATTAGCTGGCAAGCAAATGGATTTACCATTATTGGTGAAACAGGAACTTCCTTAAACTACCAACCTAACAATCTTACTTGTAGTGCAGATATTATTGATATTACAGCTAAAGTTACTTGTGGTGCTAATGTAATTGAGGTGGATGCTGGTATGATTACCGTATTCCCAATACCACAAGCTCCAGATGTAGCTTATGATGAAGCAACTTGTACAACAACCGTTACTGATGGTTGTTCTGGTAGCTTATTACAAGCTTATACTGCAACAGCAGGCGATAGTGCAACTACTATCGACGTGAGCGTAACAGCTTCTAACTGTGGTAACGAAAGTTACACGATTGATATTCCAGCTTGTGCTGGTGCAAACTGTACAGCTCCTACAGATGCATCTACAACAGCTCCTACAGATGCTGTTTGTAATGATGAAGGAACGACCACACTTGATTTAAGCACTTTAGTTACTGGCGATGCTGGTGGCACATGGAGTGGCGCAGGTGTTACAGGTACTACCTTTAATGGCGCAGGCTTAGGCGCAGGTACTTACGCTGTTACTTATACCGTAACAAGTACAGATACTGCTTGTCCAGACGAATCAACTATGCAAAATATCTCTGTTATAACTTGTGCAGTAGAATGTACAAATCCTACAGATGCATCTACAACAGCTCCTACAGATGCTGTTTGTAATGATGAAGGAACGACCACACTTGATTTAAGCACTTTAGTTACTGGCGATGCTGGTGGCACATGGAGTGGCGCAGGTGTTACAGGTACTACCTTTAATGGCGCAGGCTTAGGCGCAGG
>JAHDBT010000227.1:2382-8737 GCA_020630215.1 Bacteroidota bacterium | reverse complement strand
GGAGTGGCGCAGGTGTTACAGGTACTACCTTTAATGGCGCAGGCTTAGGCGCAGGCACTTACACGGTTACTTATACCGTAACAAATACAGACCCAGCTTGTGCAGATGATTCAAGTACGCAAAATATTTCTGTTGTAACTTGTGCAGTAGAATGTACAAACCCACCAAGTGCAGCTACAACAGCTCCTAGTGGTGCTGTTTGTAATGATGAAGGTACTACAACCCTTAACTTAAGCTCATTGGTTACTGGCGATGCTGGTGGTACATGGAGTGGTGCAGGTGTTACAGGTACTACCTTCAATGGTGCAGGTTTAGGTGCAGGTACTTACACGGTTACTTATACGGTAACAAGTACAGACCCAGCTTGTGCAGATGATTCAAGTACGCAAAATATCTCTGTTATAACTTGTGCAGTAGAATGTACAAATCCTACAGATGCATCTACAACAGCTCCTAGTGGTGCTGTTTGTAATGATGAAGGTACTACAACCCTTAACTTAAGCTCATTGGTTACTGGCGATGCTGGTGGTACATGGAGTGGTGCAGGTGTTTCTGGAACTACCTTTAATGGTGCAAGTTTAGCTGCAGGTACTTACACAGTTACTTATACGGTAACAAGTACAGACCCAGCTTGTGCAGATGATTCAAGTACACAAAGTATTACAGTAGAAGCTTGTTCTTCTTGTCCTAACCCACCAAGCGCAGCTACAACAGCTCCTAGTGGTGCTGTTTGTAATGACGAAGGTACTACAACCCTTAACTTAAGCTCATTGGTTACTGGCAATGCTGGTGGTACCTGGAGTGGCACAGGTGTTTCTGGAAATACCTTTAATGCTTTAGGTTTAGGCGCAGGTACTTACACTGTTACTTACTCGGTTTCTTTAGCTGGATGTCCAGATGACTCAAGTACACAAACAATTAGCGTTGTTAGTTGTGCAGGAGGCGTATGTGAAAATCCACCAAACGCTTCTACTAACCAACCAAGTAGTACTGTTTGTTTTGATACTGGTACAACTACCTTAAACTTAAATACTTTAATTACAGGTGATACTGGCGGCTCTTGGAGTGGCGCAGGTGTTACAGGTGCTACCTTTAATGGTGCAAGTGTAGGTGCTGGGTTCTTTGTATTAACTTATACAGTAACAAGCAGCGATCCTGATTGTGCACCAGCTTCTTCTAACGTTACGGTAAATGTGGTTTCTTGTGCTACTTGTACAAATCCTGCTGATGCATCTACAACAGCTCCTAGTGGTACTGTTTGTAATGATGAAGGCTCAACCACAATTAACTTAAGTTCATTAGTAACTGGCGACTTTGGCGGTACATGGACAGGCGCAGGCGTAAATGGTAGTACTTTTAACGCAATTGGTTTAACACCAGGTTCTTATACGCTTACTTACGCTGTAGTAAGTTCAGACCCTAACTGTCCAATAGAATCTACATCGCAAACAGTTACTGTTGTAAGTTGTGGACCAACTTGTACCAATCCTCCTAATGCAGCAACAATGCCTGCAACAAGCTCGCTTTGTAATGATACTGCTCCTACTAGCTTAGACTTAAACAGTTTAGTAACAGGTGATTTAGGCGGTACATGGAGTGGCACAGGTGTTTCTGGAAATATGTTTAATGCAACAGGTTTAGGTATTGGTAGCTATACGGTTACTTATACGGTTACTGCTCCTGCTTGTCCAACAGCTACTTCTTCTCAAACAATTACCGTTACAAGTTGTGCTAACTTACCTCCAGATTTATCTGGTGTAGTAGATGTAGTAAATGTAACAGAAGGTGGTTCTATTGGCTTCAATTTACTTAATGGTGCAACGGACCCTGAGAACGATAACCTTACCTTAACTAATGTATCTGGTGGAGCTGCAATTGGCACCATTACTTTTAATGCGGATGGTTCTGTTACTTTCACCTTAAATGGAGGTGTAACAGGAGGTTCTGCTACCTTAACTTATACAGTTAGTGATGGTACTAATACAAGTACTGGTACAGTACTAGTGGTAGTAAGCGAATGTGAAGCAAACGCAGGTAGCTTAGACTTTGATGAGTTTGTTTGTGCTAAAGATGAAGCTATTTTATTAAGTGCTTCTGGACAGAATACGGCTTATATACAAGCTTATATCATAGCAGATGCGAGTGGTACTATTATTGGATTTAGTGATGCAAGTACAGGCGTTGTTGAAAATCCAGAACCAGGTGTTTATACTGGTTATGCCGTTAACTTCGACCCTAATGATGCTCCTAACTATGGCTTAGGTACAAACGTTAATGCTTTATTATCGGGTACTGCTGATGGATGTTATGCATTATCTAATGCAGGTAGCATTCGAGTATTAGACCATATCGCAATAACTCATGATGTGTTCTGTGACCCAGCAGTTGGTGGTTCTTACTTTGTGAATGTTCAGGTTACTGGTGGTTTCCCTGCATATGCAGGTGCGGGTAGTTACTCTATTAACTTCCCTCCAAACACTATTACTTATTCTGCGGTGACTGGAAACGCACAAGTGGTAATCGGTCCTGTACCAGAAGAGGCATGTTTCTACTTTGATGTTGATAATGATGGTTTATTATGTGACTTAGGTTCTTACTACATCTGTGGTATGAATTGTGATGTACAATGTATGCCAGTTCCTGGTACAATGACTCCTAACTCAACTTTTGTTTGTGCAGGCGGTTCAACCAACTTATTGGCACAAGGTTCAGAAGTTAAACCAGAATTTAATGAAGTTGGAGCATATGTTATTCATAGCGCACCAGTATTAAACGACACCAATATTTTAGCAGTTAGCAGCAATGGTATTTTCCAAATGGCAAGTATCCCAGGTGCACAGTATAATACAAACTACTATGCTAGTTTTGTGGTAGGTAATGCCGCTGACGTTAATCCTGCTACAGGTATACCTAATTTAAATGATCCAACTTGTACTGGAATTTCTAATTCCGTACCAGTAGTATTCCTTGCTCCAATTGTTATAGACTATGAAACGGTTTGTGATGAGGAGAATGAAGAATATTCTGTTGTGATTCATGGCATTTCTGGTGGTTATCCAGATTATGATACTACCGCTTCTTATACTTTATCTGGTGCTTATAATGGACAGGTTGATAATTCAATTATTATTGGCCCAATACAACCAAGTGTATTTACCATTACAGCTTCAGATTTAGCTTCTTGTGCAGCAACTGTTTCAGAAGATGTTTCTTGTAAGCCTATGCCAATTGAGTTAGTTGACTTTAGCGGTGAGGTATTAGAAGAAGGCAACTTGTTGAAATGGATAACTGCTGTAGAAATTGATAATGACTATTTCACCGTATACCGTTCGGTAGATGGTGTGGCGTTTGAAGCAGTTGGAGAAGTAGATGGTGCAGGTAATAGCATTGTAACAAATACTTACAACTTGCTAGATAAAGAAGCTCCTGCTGGTCTTAGCTTCTATCGTTTAGACCAAACAGATTACGACGGTACAACTACTTCTTCTGAAGTAATTACCTTAGTAAGAGGGGAGCAAGCATTTGGTATTACTTCTGTAACACCAATTCCTGCAATAGAATTTATCGATGTTGTATTTACTTCTGATGTGAAAACTGAAGTTAGCTTAACCATATATAATGTGGCTGGTGCTTTAGTTCATACACGTACCATGGATGCGAACAATGGTCTTAATACCATTAAGATTAATGTAGCAAATTATGCAACAGGTGTTTATTTCTTAGCAATTAATAATGGCCAAGAAGTTCAAAACATCAAGTTTGTAAAAGATTAATGAAAAGGACTTAACTGGTTTTACATTTACTAACAGGTAATAACTAAACAGTTGAGTCTGTAAAAAATGCTCCAAGCTTACAAGCTTGGAGCATTTATTAATACAATTGTCAGCAAATTCAATTTTAACTATTTGTTAATATAAATTGACCATTGTATTACACGACTTTTTCGTTTTTCTTCGTTTTTTTTTTGAAAATTGAAATCAATTAATAATATTTTAAATAATTAATGCACCTCTAAACGGTTTAATTATGAGTAAGTTGAAGTTTACACTAGCTAATATATTAGCAACCTTCTTTCTAATGTCCAGTGCAGTGTTTGCACAGGATGTAGATATACGTTGGGGTAATGCCGATTGTGCAGACCAACTATGTATTGATATTGAACTCAAAGCAACATCTGGCTCACTTGGCGTGGGTAATTGCAATTTCTTTGCACAATACAATGATACAGCTTTAGAGTATATTTCTTACACAGAACAAAATTTTGTGGGCGGTGATTATCAAGACGCTCATAACAATTCTTCTGGTTTTGGCTTCATTAGTATTGGCTTTGCCTACGAAGGAGCTGCTGGCGGCGGACAGCAAATAGACGATGCTACCTGGACTCCAGTTGGTACTTTTTGTTTTGATGTTGAAGATGAAACATTAACCAGCGATTTTGTCTTAGACCCTTTTACTGGACAAATACAAATTCAAGCCGATGATAACGGCGATTTTTTAGCTAATAACTACCCCGAAGGAGATGCGCTTGCGGACCCGTGCGGCGGCGGCGGTGACGATTGTATAGTAACCATTACTAGTGCTGATGCCACTTGTGCAGGTGATGGTATTTATGATCTTACCGTTGCTATTGAAGCCACTAATGTTGCCGACGGAGATGTTTCAGTAACGGTTGGTGGTGTTGAAGTTGGTAGTATTGCTGCTGGTGAAACTACTGCTACTTTTACTGGTTTAACTGCTGATGGAGAAACAGGTATTAGCGTAACATTTGTAGAAGATGATGCTTGTACTGCCTCTGACGGTGGTTTTGTAGAACCAGATTGTGCCGTAGCTGGTTGTGGCGATGGCGTTTGTGGCGACGACGAATCTTACCTTACTTGCCCTGGGGATTGCCCTTGTGAAACAATTCCTTCTTGGATAGGACCTGATGGTGATGGTGGTTTTGTTATCGAAACAGCACCAGTTGCTTTTTGTGAAGCAGCAGTTTCTGGAACAGTAAACCCAGATCCTGCAGTAATATATGTTGGTATCGGTGTTCTTGGTGATGCTGCACCTAGCGGTGGCGACCCACTAGGAAATGCTTATGCAGTAAGTAGCTCATTAGGTACTGTTTATTCTGGCGTTTCTGGTACTTTTGAAGTAGTAGACAGTCTTCCTTCTGGTGGTGTAGGTTATATACAAGTATCTCAAGCAGATATTGACGCTGCTGGTGGTTCAACGATGATTACCTTTAGTGGTGATGATGGCACATGTACTGGAGAACTTGAACTAGTATGGGGTGATTTAGCAGGTGCTGATGATATCGCAAGTATTTGCCCAGCAGATCCTTGTAGCAGTACTACAGTAGCCAATGATGCTTGTGCCGATGGCATTGCTTTAGCGGCTGGCGAAAATGGACCATTTAATAATACTTGTGCTACCGCTGATGGCGACCCTGAAACTCCTGAAGATTGCTTTGCTGATAACGACACTTACGGACAGACTATATGGTTTACCGTTGAAGGTGATGGAAACCCAGTTACTATTACTACAACAAATTGTGGTGGTACTACAGGAGAAGAAGACGAAGATACACAGATAGCGGTTTATACTGCTTGTGATGGTGACCTTGTAGGATGTAATGACGATTTCGATGCGTCTAATTATTTATCGATTCTTACCTTTGATACAGAAGCAGGGGTTACTTACTCGGTATTAATAGATGGGTACGGAAATTGGCAAGGTCAGTTTTGTGTAGATGTTGCCTTTGGCGATCCTTGTGAAGGTGTTGATGTAACAAATGATGCCTGTGAAAATGCAACAGGATTAGATTTAGGACAAAATGGTCCTTTTAGTAACGCTTGTGCTACTGCTGACGGTGATCCTACCGAAGCAGGTTGTTTCATTAATGATGATACTTATGCTCATACAGTATGGTACAGCATGGAAGGCGATGGTAGTGAAGTAACTATTACAACAAGTGATTGTGGTGGCGGCTTAACAGTGCCTAATGGCGATACTCAAATGGCTGTTTATGATGCATGTGGTGGTAACTTAGTGGTTTGTAACGACGATATTGATCCTGATAGTGGCAACTACTTATCAAGCGTAACTTTTTCTGCCGCAGTAGGAACGGTTTACTATATTGTAGTAGATGGTTACTTAAATGCACAAGGCGAATTTTGTTTAGAGGTAACAAGTGAGCAAACAGTTAGCTCTACAACTGGAGCAAGCACAGGTTCAACTGGTTCAACAGGCTCTACAACTGGAGCAAGCACAGGTTCAACTGGTTCAACAGGTACTTCAACTGGAGTAAGCACAGGTTCAACTGGTTCAACAGGTACTTCAACTGGAGTAAGCACAGGCTCAACTGGTTCAA